>NZ_JACARS010000120.1:0-9018 GCF_013386485.1 Pseudomonas sp. P7758
GGCCCACACCGGCCCAGAGGTTGGCCGAAACCTCCAGCTCCCGCGCCCCACGCCCACGGCCTTTCATCAACTCGGTCTGGCGACTCTGCCCCACCGATTCATACTTGGCCATCTGCCGCTGCGCCTGGTCAATGGCGTCCTTGGGTATCTCCTCCAACAGCCGCTCCACATGCGCCCAGGCCGCCTCGTCAGTGCGATCGGCAAAGATGTGCAAGCGCAACCCAAAGCGCAACGTCCGCCCCTGCATCGCGGCCAACTCACGCATCCGCAGCACCCGCTCGGCAATCATCGCCGGCGGCTCACACCACATCAGGTACGTCTGCCCATGGGCAGCCCCCACCTGCTCGGCAGCCTCGGAGGCGCCCCCAAAATAGATCGCCGGCACCTCGGCCCCAGGCGCCACCGGCGAGTTGATCCCACTGCGGTAGTAGCGCCCCGGATGCGCCGCCTGCTTGCCAGCCCACACCGCCTGGAACACCTGCAAAAACTCCGCAGTACGGGCATAACGCTCATCGTGTTCGAGAAAGTCCCCCAACGAACGCTGCTCAAAACGGCTGGACCCCGTCACCACATGCAACGCCAGGCGATTCTCGCTGAGCAATTGCAAGGTCGCCGCACGGTGGGCGGTATAGGCCGGCAGCTCCATGCCTGGTCGCAACGTCAGGAGGAATTTAAGCCGTCGCACCTCCTGGGCCAGCACCGCGGTAATCAGCCACGGATCCTCGAAACCGCTGGCGGTGGGCACCATGATCCCGTCGAACCCGGCCTGTTCGGTAGCCCGCACGATCTGGCGCAGGTAATCGAGGGTGGGGGCACGTTCGCCTTGCTGGAACAGCCCGACCTTGGGCAGGCCGCTGCTGGTGAGGTGGCGGCCGTCGCCATTGGTGGGCAGGAACCAGTCGAGCTGGATCGGGGGGCGAACCTCAGTGTTCATGGTGCAGGCGCTCCTTGCGCAGGCCGTGTTGAAAAAGCAGCGGCAGGATCTGTTCACCAAAGCGCAGCACTTCGCCGACCGCCGGGCCGCCTTGCAGGATGATGTGGCCAAGGCCCAGGCCGTGCAGTTCCTGCAGGCGCGTGGCGATTTGGCGGGGCGTGCCCACCAGGATCAACGGTTGGCCAGGGTGCAGTTGCAGCAGGTTCGGGTGGATCTCCCACTGGCGCAACGGGTGACGGTCGCGGGGCACGGTGGCGATGCGGTGGTTGGGCAGGTCCTGGGTCGGCAGCAGGGCGGCGGCGGTTTCCCAGGCCAGGTCCTCGCTGTCGCCGATGACCAGGCCGAAGGTACAGGCAAAGGCCAGGCCCGGCTGAAGCTGGCGCCAGCGTTGTATTTCCTGGGCCAGCCACTGCGGATGCCCAGGCCGCAACAGGCAGACCTGGGCGTGGCCGGCCACCAGCGCGTGGCTTTGGCTGTCGTCCAGCACCAGTGGCGGCGCGGGCAGTTCGCGGCGGGCGACGCCGGCGTTTTCCAGTTGGAAATAGCGGCCTTGATAATCCAGGCCGCCGTCATTCGGTGCCAGCAGTTGTTGGAGAATCTCCAGGTATTCGCCGATGCGTTCGCTGCGCTGGTCGCGGTTCAGCCATTCGCCAAACGCACTGCGCAGGCTGCCTTGTTCGCCGTCGGGCAAGTGCAGGCGCACCCGGTGGCTGCTGATCGATTGCAGGCTTTGCAGGGTGGTGGCCAGGGCCGCCGGCAGCATGACTTCCGGCGGTACGCTCACCGACAATTGCACCCGTCGGGTGTGGGCGCACAACGCCGCCGCCACCCCGAGGCTGTCGGCACACAGCGCGCCGCCGGGGATCCACAGGCCGTCGATGCCGGCGTATTCCACCGCCTGGGCCAGCTGGATCCACTGCCCCGGCCGCGCCGCCCAGTCGGGGGTACAGAGGGGCATCAACCAACTGAATTCAAGGGGCATACACGGGCTCCATAGTTTGGCATCAGCATCACGCGTCGTCGTAGCAGCTGTCGAGCCCCGGCGAGGCTGCGTTCGCGGTGTATCTGGCACACCGCTACGCAGCCTCGTTTCACTCGACAGCTGCTACGGGAGCTGACGCTTTCAGGGCGTTTGATCATCCTACTCTCGTCCTCGCCATCCGAGGGCCGGGGCGATGTCCCGGGCGATGATTTCCAGGCGCTTGAGGATCTGCGCCTGGGTCGAGCTTTCGGCCTGGACCACGGCGATCACGTAGTCAGCATAGGGCAGCAGGGACGGGTCCTGTTGCAGGCTGGCGATCACTTCGTCGGGATGGCCGTGGTGCACGTTCATCAGGCGCAGGTGCTCCTGCAGGTCCACGGCTTGATCAATCAGGCCTTCGCGTTGCAGGCGCGGGATGTGGCGCTCGATATCCACCGCCAGTTCCGCTTGGGCACTGGCGCGATCCGCTGCCGGGAAAATTGCCCGCACCACGCCGATTCTCGGTGGGCGATCGGTGCGGGTCCAGGCATTCAAGTAGGCATCGGCCAGGGGTTTTTGCACCGTCAGCGGATCGTGGGTGGCGGTGCCCAGCAGCAAGCCGTTGCCCTGGCTGGCGGTGTATGCCGCGCCTTCGAGGCTGCCGTGGGAGTGCCACAAGCGGCTGCTCAAGCCGGTTGCTGGCGGTTGCAGGGTCAGCGCGCTGTGGGGCATCAATGGCTCGCCGTCGAGTAACTGCTGGACCTGCTGCTGGTGTTCGCTGAAATCGACCTGGCGTTGCACGGCATCACGGCCAAACGCGCTGAAATTGTCGAGGTTGGCGCCGCCGCTGCCCAGGCCCAATTGCACCCGGCCGCCGCTCAGGGCATCGAGCACACTGGCGTCTTCCGCCAGGCGGATCGGGTCTTCGAAAGGCAGCACGATAACCCCGGTGCCCAGTTCGATATGCCGGGTTCGCTCGGCCACCGCCGCCAGCAATACCAGCGGCGACGGCAGCCGGCCGAAGCCGTTGCTCAGGTGGTGCTGGGCAATCCAGCCACCGTCGAAACCGAGGGCCTCGGCGACTTCGAATTGTTCGATCAGGTCGCGGTAGACCTGCTGTGGATCGTCGCCAAAGGCGTGGCTGAGAAAGCCCAGTTTGAAGCTCATGTGAGGGTTCCTTGGGGCAGTGTCGGTTGCCAGCCCAGGGCCGGGGCGATCTGTTCGCGGATGATTTCCAGCGCGCGGATCGCCTCCCGCAGCGGGGTGCTGGCGGTCTGTACTTGCAGCACCAGGTGGTCGTTGGCCGTCAGGCTCGGGCCTTGCTGCAACTGCTCGATGATCTGCTCGACCGGGCCGTGCAGGATGCCGAGGCGCCTGAGGGTGGCGTCGAAATCATCATCCACCGGCGCCTTGTACACGCCGATGCTCTGTTGGCGTTGCACGTAGGCCTGGATATCGTTGCGCGTGGCGGCGTCCGGGTTCGGGATCAGCGCCTGTACCCGGGTGACACGGGGCGGGGTGCCGTTGTCACCGGTCCAGGCGTTGCGGTAGCGGTTGACCAGTTCTACCCCGGCTTCGGGCGGCAGGTGCGGGTTGGGCGCCATGATCAGGCCGTGGCCGCGCTCGGCCACCCGTTCCACCCGTGAGGTGGCTTCCCAGATTCGCTGCCCAAGGCCGGCTGCCCGTGGCAACAGGCGCGAGCCGCTGTCGGTCAGGGGGGCGTTGCCCAGGGCATGGATCAACTGTTGCAGGTGCTGCTCATAATCGCGGTGGCGCGCCTCAGGCTCACGACCGAATGCGGTGAACGTGTCGGGATCAAAACCCGCACCCAGGCCCAGCTCCAGCCGGCCATTGCTCAACAGGTCCAGCACCGAGGCGTCTTCCGCCAGGCGCAGCGGCGCTTCCTGGGGCAACACGATAATCCCGGTGCCCAGGCTGATCCGCCGGGTGCGCTGGGCGATGGCGGCAAGCAATACCAGGGGCGAGGGCAGGCGGCCGTTTTCGCTGGCGAAGTGGTGCTGCGCCACCCAGCCACTGTCAAAGCCCAGCTCTTCGGCGACCTTGAACAACTCCACGGTGTCGCGGTAGACCTTGGGCTCGAAGCCGGGGCTGTAGACGCGGCTGAGAAACCCCAGGGAAAAACGCGAACTCATGGCTGCACCTCGCGGGCCAGTTGTTTTTGCAGGGCGGGGCCGGCGTTGATCGACTCCGGCAGGCCGCTGAACGGGCTGATGGTCAAGTAACCCTTGTTGAGCCATACCGCCTCATCCTGCTTCTGCTGCTCGGCGGTGGCGGCGGGGCTGTACTGGAAGCCGATGCCGGGTTTGCCCGGCAGTTTGAATTGCTTGAGGTCGTCGGTGTACACCGCTTCAAAACCCACGTAGCTGCCGATGCGGGTGAGTTTCACGCCCTTGATCCGTGGGTCTTTTGGCAGGTTGATATTCAGGCCCAGGCCCTTGGGCAAGAGCGCGCCGTCGGGCTGGCGATGCTGGTCCAGGGCATTGACCAGCTTCGCCACCAGTTGCGCCGCGCGTTGTGGGCCTGCCTCCTTCAAATCGGTGCTGACTGCCAGCGCCGGAATGCCCGCCTGCACCGCGACACTGGCGACGTTGAACGTGCCGGAAGCGCTGTTGATCGCCCCCAGGTTATTCCCGGGGTTGGGGCCGACGATCACCAGGTCGGGGTGGGGCATGACTTTTTTCAGGCCCATCAGCAGGGCCATTACCGGCGTACCGCTGATTTCGATCTGCACGTCTTTGCCGGCGCATTCGGGGCTTTGGCATACGCCGTTTTCAGTGGTGCTGATGTAGTAACTGTCGGGGTAGGCCGGGTCGTCGTCATGGCCAACGGTGACTTCGCGACCAAAGAAAAACGCACCGCCCCGTGCGCTCTGGTCGGCCTGCGGTGCGGCAATCCGCACCGTATGCCCCTGGGCCTTGAGCTCGGTGTACAGGGCGCGAATATTGGGGTGCTGATAACCGTCGTCGTTGCTCAGCAAAATGTTCAGGGCAAAGGCCTTCGAGACGAACAGGCTGCCGACTGCCAGCATCCATGCGCTGCGCTTCATGGTGTGACTCCCCGGGTAAAGCGATTGGCCGGGCGCGGCAGGCCGAGGTTTTCCCGCAGGGTGGTGCCTTCGTATTCAGTGCGGAACAGCCCGCGTTGCTGCAGCAGTGGGATTACCTGCTCGACGAACAGGTCGATGCCACCCGGGAAGTACGGGAAGAACACGTTAAACCCGTCACAGGCACGGGCTTCGAACCACTGCTCGAAGAACTCGGCAATGTCTTCGGCGGTGCCGATTACCGGGTTGCCGGCGGTCAGGTGCAGGTACAGCTGGCGGATGCTCAGGTTCTGGCTGCGGGCCAGTTCCAGCAGTTTGTCGCGACGGCTGCCGCGCTGGCCTACCGGGGTTTCCGGCAGCGGGCCGTCGAGGTCGTAGCCCGACAGGTCGATGTCATCGCCCAGGGTGTCGGCCAGGAAGCGCAGGCCCAGCACCGGGTCCACCAGGGCCTGGAACTCTTCGAACAGCGCCTGGGCCTGTTCGCGGGTTTCGCCGATAAACGGGGTGACACCGGGCAGGATCTTGATGTGGTCGGGGTCACGGCCAAAGGCGGCGGCGCGTTGCTTGATGTCTTGATAGAAAGCCTGGGCGCCGGCCAGGTCATGGTTGACCGCAAAAATCAGCTCGGCAACGCGGGCGGCGAGGGCCTTGCCGGGTTCCGACGCACCGGCCTGTACCAGCACCGGATGGCCCTGTGGAGGGCGGGCGACGTTGAGTGGGCCACGTACGGAAAAATGTTCGCCGCGATGATTCAGGGTGTGCAGTTTGGCCGGGTCGAAATACTCCCCGCTGGCCTTGTCGCGGGTGAAGGCGTCGTCGTCCCAGCTGTCCCACAGGCCCTTGACCACGTCGTGGAATTCTTCGGCGCGCTGGTAGCGGTCGCCATGGTCGATATGGGTTTCGCGGCCGAAGTTCCAGGCCTCATCCGAGACCACCGAGGTCACCAGGTTCCAGGCGGCGCGCCCCTTGGACAGATGATCGAGGGAGGCGAACTTGCGGGCGATGTGGTACGGCTCGTTGTAGCTGGTGGTGGCGGTGGCGATCAGGCCGATGTTGCTGGTGACGGCTGCCAAAGCGGCCATCAGGGTCAAGGGTTCGAAGTGTTCGGCGCGGGCAGTGCGGCTGAGGGCGTCATGATGATGGCCCCACAGGGCGACCACGTCGGCGACGAACAAGGCGTCGAATTTGCCGCGCTCGGCGGTTTGCGCGATGTGTTTGAAGTGCTCGAAATCCAGGCTGGCATCCGCCTGGGCCAGGGGATGGCGCCAGGCTGATACATGGTGGCCGCTGTTGGCCAGGAAGGCCCCCAGCTTGAGTTGATCGGTACGTCGGGTCATGGACAGGCTCCCGCAAAAGGTCAGGCGCAGGGCCGGCGAACCGGCCCCGCGGGCTGGGTCAGAAGGCGTACGTCACGCCGGTGTACCAATAGCCACCGGTGGTGCCGTAAGGCGAAAAGGTACCGTACGGGAAGCCGCCGGAACTGCTTACCAGGTCGGTGCGTTTCGGGTACTTGTTGAACAGGTTGTTGGCCCCCGCATTCAGGGTCACGGCCTTGGTCAGGTGGTAGTCGATGTTCAGGTCGGTGATCCAGGTCGGCGCGAAGTTGCGGTCGTAGATCTCGGCGGTGCCGTACTCGGTGTAGGAGCCGTAGCGGGTCAGGTTGAGGCTGGTTTCAACCTTGTCGTAGGTCCAGGTGGTGCCCAGCAGCAGCTTGGATTGCGGCAAGCCGTACTTGAGGTTGCCCTGGCGCTGGCGGTCATAGCCACCGTCCGGGCCGAGGGCCTGGGCGGCCACGGTCGAGGCGTGGATCGAGTCGATCTGGGTGGTGTTCCAGTTGAAGCCGGCGCTGTATTTCAGGCTGCCATAGGCACCGATGTCCTGGCGGTAGTCGCCCACCAGGTCGACGCCGCGGGTGGTGGTGTCGAGGGCGTTGGTGAAGTAGGTCACCGCCTGGTTCGGGTTGAGCCCGGCGGCGGCGAGGATCGCGCTGATTTGCGGCGTGCCGCCCAGGTAACCGGTCTGGGCGATGCGGTCCTTGATCACGATCTGGTAGGCATCCAGGGTGATGTTGGTGTTGTCAGTGGGTTGCAGGGTCAGCCCGATGCTGTAGTTGGTCGACTTTTCAGGCTTGAGGGTGGTCGCGCCCAGGGCCTTGGCCACATCGGAGTTCACCGCCACGTTGCGGTAGTCGAACAGTTGCCCGTTGACGCTGGTTTGCGAGGTGGAGCTGTAGATCTGCTGGGCCAGGGACGGTGCGCGGAACCCGGTGCTGACGGTGCCGCGCAAGGCCAGGATCGGGGTCAGCTGGTAGCGGGTGGAGAACTTGCCGTTGGTGGTGGTGCCCGAGCCGTCGTTGTAGTGCTCGTAGCGCCCGGCCAGGTCCACGTGCCATTTGTCGGTGAGGTCCTGGCCGATCTCGCCGTAGCCCGCGAGGCTGATGCGGCTTTTTTCGGCGGCGTCGGCCGGGGTGGTACCGGCACCGGAAATGGTCCCGGGTGGAATGATCGCGCCGTTGGCACCGGTGTCGAACGGCCCGCTGGCGTAGGAGGCGAGGTCACCCTTGCCGATCTTGTAGTCTTCGTAGCGCTGTTCCAGGCCCCAGGAAATCTGCGTCGGCTTGTACAGGCCGAGGTCGAAGGCGCGGGTCAGGTCGAGGTTGTTGGTCCACTGGCTGAAGGTTTTTACGCCGGTGTCGACCGAGGTCGGTGAATTCGGGCCGTAGCTCAGGTTGTAGGTGTCGGTGAGGGTGGCCCGGGCATGGTCCTGGCCGTAGGTGCTCGACAGGTCATAGTCCCAGCCGGCGGCCTGGCCCTTGCCGCCAAACGCCACCTGGAAGTCGTCTTCGATGAAGCGCAGGTTGTCTTCGATACCTTCCGGGTACGGGGTCTGGATGCCGTTGAACGACGGCGGCTGGTGGAATGCCAGGGGCTTTTCCGAGTTGCGGTGGGTGTAGGTCGAGAACGAGTACAGGGTCAGCGCGTCGGCGACCGGCAGCTCGGCGTTGTAGCCGAGGCTGAAGTTCTTCGCCTCGGGCAAGCCGGTGCCGTAGTAGGTGTGGCGTTGGCTGGTGTTGCCGGCACTGTCGGTGTACGGCGCCGCATCGGAACGGTCCGAGACGTCCTGTTTCTTCACGTCCAGGGCGAGGTTGATGAAACCGTCGTTGGGCAGGGCCAGGCCGACATTGCCGGTTTGACGCACGGTTTCGCCATCGCCGTTTTCATAGTTCTGGCCGTAGGTGGTGGACAAGCTGCCGCCGTGGTCGGTTTGCTTGAGCACGATGTTGATCACGCCGCCGATGGCGTCCGACCCGTATTGCGCCGAGGCGCCGTCACGCAGGACTTCGATGTGATCCACCAGGGCGGTGGGGATCATGTCCAGGTCCACCGGTTGCGAGCCGGAGTTGAGGGAGGTGGCGTTGTTCAGCAGCGCGCTGTTGTGGCGGCGCTTGCCGTTGACCAGCACCAGCACCTGGTCGCCGTTCAAGCCGCGCAGGCTGATGGGGCGCACGATCGAGGTCGAACCGAAGCCCGACGAGGCCGGCTGGTTGAGGGACGGCAGCACCTTGCTCAAGGCACGGGTCAGGTCGCCCTGGCCGGTGGCGAGCAACTGCTTGGAAGAAATCACGTCTACCGGCGCCGGGCTGTCGGCCAGGGTGCGGGCCTGGCCACGGTTGCCGATGACCACGACGGTGTCCAGGGGGTTGTCGCTGGCCGGGGCGTCGGCGGCGAGGGTCAGGTTGCTGTAGCTGACGGCCTCGCACACGGCGAGGAACAACAGGGTATGGGCGAAAGCCTTGCCGGGTTGGCGGCGGCCTGCGGCGCGTGATGGATTCATGATGTGCAACACTCCAGTGTGGTTAGGCAACGGGCCTTGTTCGAGGACGGCTTGTTAAGTTCAAGCTCTGGTGGAGGCAGGAGAGCAAAGGCTGTGCCATCGCTGAAAAGTCTTGGATAACAAGGAGTTGTTGGAGGGTTTGCGGGGCGGGTGGTGTTTTTCTAACAGGCGGGAGGGCAGGGTGTTGGTTTTTGTGCAGGGGATTTTTTCGCGAAGCTGCTAGCG
>NZ_JACARS010000121.1:0-732 GCF_013386485.1 Pseudomonas sp. P7758
CGCTCGGCGATCAGGAACAGGATGATCGGCCAGCCGGCCAACACGCCCAGGGCGTAGAGCAGGCCGTCATAACCGTTGAGGAACATCATCGCCGAGATGCCGAGGAATGACGCCGCCGAGATCATGTCGCCGGCAATCGCCAGGCCATTCTGGAAGCCGCTCATGCCGCCGCCGGCGGTGTAGAAGTCGCTGGCGGAACGGGTGCGCAGGGCGGCCCAGCGAGTCACGCCGAGGGTGAACAGCACGAACACCAGGAACATGCCGATGGCGTTCCAGTTCAGTGGCCGGGATGCGCCGTCGGCGGCGACTGCAAGGTCCGTGGCCAATGCCAGCGGCAGGAGAAACCACGCTACCAGCCGGCTCATGCTGTGCACTCCTGCTTGAGCTTGTCGTTCAGCGGGTCGATCACGTGGTTGGCGCGGTACACATAAAAGCCGGTCAGCGCGAACGCCAGCAGCACAATCACCACACCCACCAGCATGCCCACGGTGGTCACGCCGCCGCTCAACGACTGCCCGAGGGTAGCCGGGGAGAACGCCACCAACAGCACAAACCCGAAATAGATCACCAGCATGATCAGCGACAGCGACCAGTACAGGTTCTGTTTGCGGCGTACCAACTGGATGAAATCGGGATGTCGACGGATGCGCTCGATATCGTCGGGGGTCATGGTGGTGTGCTCCTTTTTATTGTTGTTGTGGTTAAACCTGCGTCCTGTAGGAGCGAGCTTGC
>NZ_JACARS010000121.1:752-2922 GCF_013386485.1 Pseudomonas sp. P7758
CAAGCTCGCTCCTACAGGGGAGCGGTGTGTCCTTAAAGCTGATCGAAATCCAGTACCACCTTGTCGCTGACCGGGAATGCCTGGCACGACAGCACATAGCCGGCGGCCACTTCGTAGTCTTCGAGGGCGTGGTTGCTGTCCATCTCCACTTCGCCTTCGATGACTTTGCATTTGCAGGTGGAGCACACGCCGGCCTTGCACGAATACGGCAGCTCGGCGCCCTGGGCATTGCCCGCGTCGAGGATGCTCTGAGTGTTGCGGGGCAGGTCGAAGGCGAGGGCGCGGCCATCGCTGATCACCGTGATCTGGCTGACCGCCGCATCCACTTGCCGCGCCGCTTCGCGGGCCTCGCGCTTGTGCTGGCTGCCGGCGGCGGCGAACAGTTCGAAATGGATGCGCTCCGGCGCCATGCCCTTGGCCTTGAGGCTGTCGCGCACGGTCTCGGTCATCTCCTGCGGGCCGCAGATAAAGGCCGCGTCGAGGGCTTTCACGTCGAGCCAGCGGGAGAACAGTTGCTCGCACTTCGCGGCATTAATGCGGCCGTTGTAAAGGTCGACATCCTGCTGCTCGCGGCTGAACACGAAGATCAGGTTCAGGCGCTGCAGGTAGCGGTTCTTCAGGTCTTCCAGCTGTTCGCGAAACAGTGCACCGGAGCTGGAACGGTTGCCGTACAGCAGCGTCACGCGGCTGTGGGGCTCGGTTTGCAGGGTGGTCTTGATGATCGACAGGATCGGCGTGATACCGCTGCCGGCCGCCACTGCCAGGTAATGGCCGTGGCGAGCCGGATCAAGATCCACATGAAAATGCCCGGCGGGCGGCATCACTTCCAGGCTGTGCCCGGCCTTGAGCTGCTCATTGGCAAAAGCGGAGAACCGTCCACCGGCCACGCGCTTGATGGCGATGCGCAGTTCGCCGTCATTGACCCCGGTGCAGATCGAATAGGAACGGCGCACTTCCTCGCCATCCAGCTGGGTGCGCATCACCAGGTGCTGGCCCTGGGTGAAGTGGAAGCTGTCTTGCAAGTGCTGCGGAATCTCGAAGGCGATGGACACCGCGTCACGGGTCTCGTTGCGCACATCCTTGATGGTCAGGCTGTGAAATTTGCTCATTGTTGTTCTCCAACCAAGCGGGCCGCTGGCCCCTCAGATGCACTTGAAATAGTCGAACGGTTCCAGGCAATCGCGGCAGCGGTGCAGCGCCTTGCAGGCGGTGGAGCCGAATTCGCTGAGCACTTCGGTGTGGGTGCTGCCGCATTGCGGGCAGGCAATCACCGGGCTTTCTCCCAGCAGGCTGCGTTTGCTGCTACTGCCTTGGGGCGGTGCGATGCCGTAGGCCCGCAGGCGTTCGCGGCCGCTGCTGGTGATCCAGTCGGTGGTCCAGGCCGGGGTCAGCTTGCGTTCCAGTTGCGGCGCGCGGAAACCTGCCAGCTCCAATGCATCGCGGATATCGCCCTCGATCACTTCGGTGGCGGGGCAGCCGGAGTAGGTCGGCGTGACCACCACATGCAAGTGGCCGGCCTGCCAGTCCAGGTCGCGCACTATGCCCAGGTCGACCACGCTCACCACCGGCACTTCCGGGTCCATGACCTGCGCCAGGGTGGCCCACGCGGCAGCCAGGTCGGTGGGTTGCGCCGGGCGTGCGCCCTGGTCGCTGGCGATCAGCTCACCAGGTTGCATCGGGGTACGCTCGGGGCAAAAACTGCATTTCCGCCAACAAAATTCCCAGGTGCTCGCTGTGCAAACCGCGGCGTGCATCCAGGTAGAAATAGCTCGCAGCAGGCGGCAGGGGCAGGGTGGCGCTGGTAAAGATTTCGCTGACCTGGGTCTGCCACGCTGCGGCAACCTGAGCGGCGTCCGGCGTAATGCCGGCGGCGTGCAGGCGCTGTTCACTGTCGTCGGCGCTGGTCAGTTCCACGGTGAACCGCCACAGCTCGGGGATCGCCGCGAGCATGCGTTTATGGCTTTCCTCGGTGCCGTCCCCGAGGCGCTCCACCCACTCGCCGGAGCGGCGCAGGTGATAGGTGACTTCCTTCACCGCCTTGGCCGCGATGCCGGCGATGCGTTCGTCGCTGGATTGGGCCAGGCCGCTCAACACCGGCAAGTGCCAGGCGTCATACAGGAATTGCTTGAGGATGGTCACCGCGTAGTCGCCATTGGGTTGTTCCACCAGC
>NZ_JACARS010000121.1:2999-11619 GCF_013386485.1 Pseudomonas sp. P7758
GGCGCTGGCCCTGGATCAGGGCGCTGTCGCCGAGGCGCAGCAGGTATTCGATCAGATCGGTTTCAGGGTTCATGGTCGACCTCACATATGCCCGACTTCGGCCGGTAACTCGTAGAAGCTGGCGTGGCGGTAGACCTTGTCATCGGCCGGGTCGAACAGCGGGTCTTTCTCGTCCGGCGACGAGGCGGTGATCAGCGCGGAAGGCACTACCCACAGGCTCACGCCTTCGCTGCGGCGGGTGTACAGCTCCCGGGCATTCTCGATGGCCATGGTGGTGTCGGCGGCATGCACGCTGCCCACATGCTTGTGATTCAGGCCGTGCTTGCTGCGCACGAAGACTTCAAACAGGGTCCATTCAGACATAACGGTGACTCCACATCAGGTGGCCGATCAGGCGGCGTTCTTGTTCTGTTTTTTACGGGCGTGGGCGACGGCGGCTTCGCGTACCCAGGCACCGTCTTCAATCGCCTTGCGGCGGGTGGCGACGCGTTCCTGGTTGCACGGGCCGTTGCCCTTGAGCACTTCGTAGAACTCGCTCCACTGGATCTCGCCGAAATCGTAATGGCCGCGTTCGGCGTTCCACTTCAGGTCCGGGTCGGGGCAGGTGCAGCCCAGCAGCTCCAGCTGCGGGATGGTCTGGTCGATGAAGCGCTGGCGCAGTTCGTCGTTGCTCTGGCGCTTGATTTTCCAGGCCATGGATTGGGCGCTGTTGGGGGAGTGTTCGTCGCTGGGGCCGAACATCATCAGCGATGGCCACCAGAGGCGGTTGATCGCGTCCTGGACCATGTCTTTTTGCGCCTGGGTGCCCTGGCGCATCATGGTCAGCAGCAGTTCGTAGCCCTGGCGCTGGTGAAAGCTTTCTTCCTTGCAGATGCGCACCATGGCCCGGGAGTAGGGGCCGTAGGAGGTGCGCTGCAGTACCACCTGATTGACGATGGCGGCGCCGTCTACCAGCCAGCCTACTGCGCCCATGTCGGCCCAGTTCAGGGTGGGGTAGTTGAAGATGCTGGAGTACTTGGCCTTGCCGCTGTGGAGCTTGGCGATTTCTTCGTCGCGGTCGGCGCCCAGGGTTTCCATGGCGCTGTAGAGGTACAGGCCGTGGCCGGCTTCGTCCTGGATCTTGGCCATCAGTTGCAGCTTGCGTTTGAGGGTGGGGGCGCGGGTGACCCAGTTGCCCTCGGGCAGCATGCCGACGATTTCCGAGTGGGCGTGTTGGGAGATCTGGCGGATCAGGGTTTGACGGTAGGCGTCGGGCATCCAGTTCTTGGCTTCGATCTTGATTTCGGCGTCGATTTTTTCCTGGAAAGCGCGTTCCTGGTCGGACATCTCGGAGAGGTCCTTGATGCGCTTTACTCCGGTTTCTACAAGCTGTGCGTACATGGGGGGTCTCCCGCCTTGTGTTTTGTCGTAGGCATGGAGGACTTTATAAGCGATACGGAAATTAATATCAAACACAACATATGGTGTCGTTATTTGATTTTGTATCGCTTTGCGGGAAGGGAGCAGATATCTGTCGCTACGGTAACGGCGGCATAGGGTTCCCGGTCATCGTGGTAAGCAGGGCCAGTAGGCAAAAAACAGGGCCGCTTTATGTGGGAGCGGNNGCTCCCACATTTGAACCGTGTGCGCCTTTGATTTTGCTGGTGCTCTACCCCCACCCCAAAAAACGAGCAAAAAAAAGCCCCGCAAATGCGGGGCCAAAAAGGTGCAGCAGTCATGCCTTAGGGCGACGATCCATCACATGGCATGCCTTGCCCTCAGACCGCTTGATCGAATGCAGCGGCTGCAAAACGATACGCGAGCTGATCCCGATATACGTCTTGATGTGCCTGCTCAGTTCGCTGGAGACGGCTTTCTGTTGTTCAGCATTGAGGTGCTGATGCTCAGCCTTCAGCTCCACATGCACATCCACACTGTCCAGGTTGCCATTACGATACAGATGTATCTCATAACACTCTGAAAGCTGTTTTATTTTAAGCACCTGCTCCTCGATCTGCGTGGGAAACACATTAACCCCGCGAATGATCAGCATGTCATCACTGCGCCCGGTGATCTTGTCGATCCGCCGCATCGGCCGCGCAGTCCCCGGCAGCAACCGCGTCAAATCCCGGGTGCGGTAGCGAATCATCGGCAGCGCCTCCTTGCTCAAGGAGGTAAACACCAGTTCTCCCATCTGCCCGTCCGGCAGCACCTCACCCGTCACCGGGTCGATGATCTCCGGGTAGAAGTGATCCTCCCAAATGGTCGGGCCATCTTTGGTTTCCGCACACTCCATGGCCACCCCAGGCCCCATGATTTCCGATAGCCCGTAAATATCCAGCGCCGTAATCCCCAGTCGCGCCTCGATTGCACTGCGCAGCTCGGCAGTCCACGGCTCGGCCCCAAAGATCCCCAGTCGCAACGCCAGCTTCTGTGGATCAATGCCCTGGCGCTCGATTTCATCGGCAATGTTCAGCATGTACGAGGGCGTGACCATGATGATGTCCGGCTGGAAATCCTTGATCAGTTGCACCTGTTTTTCCGTCTGCCCGCCGGACATTGGAATCACCGTACAACCCAGGCGTTCCGCGCCGTAGTGGGCACCAAGGCCGCCGGTGAACAGCCCGTAGCCATAGGAAATATGCACCTTGTCGCCACGCCGCCCACCGGCCGCGCGGATCGAGCGGGCCACCACATTGGCCCAGGTGTCGATGTCGTTCTGGGTGTAACCCACCACCGTCGGCTTGCCGGTGGTGCCGCTGGACGCATGCAGGCGCACCACCTCGTTCATCGGCACGGCAAACATGCCGTAGGGGTAACTGTCCCGCAGGTCGCCCTTGGTGGTGAACGGGAACCTGGCCAGGTCGTCCAGGGACTTGATGTCATCCGGGTGCACCCCCAGCGCGTCGAAGCGCTGACGGTACAGCGGCACATTCTGGTAGGCGTGGCGCAGGCTCCAGCGCAGGCGCTCCAGTTGATGGGCGCGCAGTTCGTCGACGCTGGCGGTTTCCAGCGGGTCCAGCACAGGGTTAAGCACGGCGTTTGGAATAGGCATGTTCATGAGTTCACTCGAATTATTTTTGTGTATCAGCCCACCGCACACCGTGGGCTTTGAGTGCATGCCCCAAGGATACCGCTAGGCTCCCCGGGAATCGCGAATCTTTAGTCGGACAGGCGCTCGATGATCAGCGCGATGCCTTGGCCCACGCCGATGCACATGGTGCACAGGGCGTAGCGGCCGCCACGTTCCTCCAATTCATGCAGGGCGGTAGTTACCAGCCGTGCGCCGCTCATCCCCAGTGGATGGCCGAGGGCGATGGCGCCGCCGTTGGGGTTCACCCGTGGGTCGTTGTCCCCCAGGCCCAGCTCGCGCAGCACCGCCAGGCCCTGGGCGGCGAAGGCTTCGTTGAGCTCGATCACGTCCATGTCCGCCAGGCTCAGGTTGGCCAGTTCCAGCACCTTGCGGGTCGCCGGCACCGGGCCGATGCCCATGATGCGCGGTTCCACGCCGGCGGTGGCCATCGCCACCACCCGGCCGCGGGCGACCAGGCCGTGACGCTTGGCAACTTCCGCGCTGGCCAGCAGCAGGGCGCAGGCGCCGTCGTTGACCCCGGATGCATTGCCGGCGGTGATGCTGCCACCCTCGCGGAATGGCGTGCCGAGTTTCTGCAGTTGTTCAAGGGTGGTGTCGCCGCGGGGGTGTTCGTCGTGTTCCACCACCTTGGCCGGGCCTTTGCGCTGGGGAATTTCCACCGCGACGATTTCCCTGGCCAGGCGCCCGCTGGCCTGGGCGGCGGCTGCACGTTGCTGGCTGCGCAGGGCAAACGCGTCCTGGTCGGCGCGGGAGATATTGAACTGCTCGGCGACGTTTTCAGCGGTCTCCGGCATTGAGTCGATCCCGTAGGCCTTTTTCATCAGCGGGTTGACGAAGCGCCAGCCAATGGTGGTGTCGTATAGCTGCGCATCGCGGGAAAACGCCTGTTCGGCCTTGCCCATTACCAGCGGTGCCCGGGACATCGATTCCACGCCGCCCACCAGCATCAAGCCGGCCTCGCCACAGCGAATCGCCCGGGCCGCGCTGCCGATGGCGTCCAGCCCCGAGCCGCACAAACGGTTGAGGGTGGTGCCCGGCACGCTCACCGGCAGCCCGGCCAGCAGCGCCGACATGCGCGCCACGTTGCGGTTGTCTTCGCCGGCCTGGTTGGCGCAGCCGTAGATCACATCGTCGACGCTGCCCCAGTCCACTTGCGGGTGGCGGCGCAGCAGTTCGCGCAGCGGCACCGCTCCGAGGTCGTCGGCGCGCACGCTGCTCAAGGCGCCGGCGTAGCGGCCGATCGGGGTGCGGACTGCGTCGATGATCAAGGCGTCATTCATTCGGATTCTCCTGCGCCAGCACCGTGCCGCGCACTTTGTAGGATTTGCCATGGAACAGCGCAATCAGCTGGCCCAGTTGGTTTTCGATACGGACGTCGTAGTTGCCGGTGCGACCCGAGCGGCTTTGCTCGCGGCAATCGGCACTCAAGGTGTCGCCCAGGTGGGCCGGGGCGATGTAGTCGATGCTGCAGCCGAGCGCCACGGTGGCGTCGTTGTAGCTGTTGCAGGCCAGGGCGAATGCCGAGTCCGCCAGCGCAAACAGGTAGCCGCCGTGGCAGGTGCCGTGGCCCTGGATCATGTCGGCGCGCACGCTCATGCCCAGTCGTGCGCAACCCGGCGCCACCGAGAGCAGGCGCATGCCCATGCCCTGGCTGGCGGCATCGCGGCTGAACATGGCCTGGGCGCACTGGTTGGCCAGGTTCATGGCTTCATGGTTGGTCATGTGGTGCGCTCCTTTCAGCGGCCCTTGAAGCTTGGGCTGCGTTTTTCCATGAAGGCGGCGACGCCTTCGCGGTAATCCTCGCTGCGCCCGGCCAGGCGTTGCAGGTCGCGCTCCAGCTCCAGTTGTTGGTCAAAGCTGTTGCTCAGGCTGGCGTTCAGGCTGCGCTTGATCAGCGCCAGGCCGTAGGTCGGTTGCGTGGCCAGGTGGCGGGCGAGGGTCAGGGCTTCGTTGCGCAAGTCGGCGTCGTCCACGCAGCGGTAGATCAGGCCCCATTGCTCGGCCTGCTCGGCGCTCAGGCGGTTGCCCAGCAGGGCCAGCGCCTTGGCGCGGGCCATGCCCACCAGGCGCGGCAGGGTCCAGGTGCCGCCGGAATCGGGGATCAGGCCGATCTTGCAGAAGGCTTGGATGAAGTTCGCCGAGCGTGCTGCCAGCACCAGGTCGCAGGCCAGCGGGATGTTCGCGCCGGCACCGGCCGCCACGCCGTTGACCGCGCAGATCACCGGCAAAGGCAGGTCGCGCAGTTGGCGGATCAGCGGGTTGTAGAACTTCTCGATGGATTCGCCCAGGTCCGGCACCGCGCTGCCGGGTGCCACGTTGCGGTCGCTGAGGTCTTGCCCGGCGCAAAAGCCGCGGCCTTCACCGGTCAGCAGCAGCACGCGCACGTCGGGGTTTTCCTGGACTTGCTTCAACGCTTGCTGGACTTCGCCGTGCATCTGCGTGTTGAAGCTGTTGAGCTGGTCGGGGCGATTGAGGCTGAGCAGGGCGACGCCGGCCTCGATGGAAAACAGGATGTGTTCGAAGTTCATGGTCGTGAGGCCCTCACGGTGCACGCTCGGCGGTCAGCCGGCTCATTATTGGATCGGCGTGGTCAGCCGGTTTTGCCGGAGTATAGCTTTAACGTGATACATAAAAGCAACGATAAAATTGATTTGGTGTGTCTTGTTTTGAGTTTGATGAAAATGAACTGCTCGCTGTGCTGGTCGGTAAATACCTGATAAATCCTCTATTTTATTGGCTTTACGTCGATTATCAGCGGCACCGTATCAAGCCACGGCGACACCTGATTCAAGCGATACGCTTTTTCAGCTTTGTGCTTGTAAAAATGATGTGATACAAAATAAGCCAAGATCGGCATCGCTTTGCGAATACGCCATAAAAGGAATCCCCATGACTTGCTACAGCCTCGACGGCCTGACCCCGGTGGTCGACCCCACGGCCTACGTCCATCCCTCGGCGGTACTGATCGGCGACGTGATCATCGGCCCCCATTGCTATGTAGGGCCGCTGGCGAGTTTGCGCGGCGACTTCGGGCGCATCGTCCTCGAAGAAGGCGCCAACCTGCAGGACACCTGTGTGATGCACGGCTTCCCGGACAGCGATACGGTGGTCGAGCGCAACGGCCATATCGGCCACGGCGCCGTGCTGCACGGTTGCCGGATCGGCACCGATGCGCTGGTGGGCATGAATGCGGTGGTGATGGACAACGCCCGTATCGGCGCTCGCTCATTCGTCTCGGCGGCGGCGTTCGTCAAAGCCGGTTTCGAGTGCCCTGAGCAGTCGTTGGTGATGGGCGCGCCGGCCAGCGTCAAGCGCAGCCTCAGTGATGAAGAGGTGCACTGGAAACAAACCGGCACCCGTGAATACCAGCGCCTGGCTCAGCGTTGCCTGGAGCAGATGCAGGAATGCGCACCCCTGAGCGCACCGGAAGCTGATCGCCCACGCATCAGCGACAGCGGCCTGCGGCCCAAGGGTAGATGAATCGCCTGCATCCCGACGCCGCTAAAAACGGTATATTTTCTCTTTTTGCCTCGGTACGCCCATGTCGTCACTGACACCCCTGAACCAACTGATTACCCGCTTCCAGGAGCAGACGCCGATTCGCGCCAGTTCCTTGATCATCACCTTGTACGGGGACGCCATCGAACCCCACGGCGGGACGGTGTGGCTGGGCAGCCTGATCCAGTTGCTCGAACCCATCGGCATCAATGAACGGCTGATCCGCACCTCGATCTTTCGCCTGACCAAGGAAGGCTGGCTGACCGCCGAAAAAGTCGGGCGCCGCAGCTACTACAGCCTGACCGGTGCCGGGCGTCGGCGTTTCGACAAGGCCTTCAAGCGGGTCTACAGCTCCAGCGTGCCGGCATGGGATGGCTCGTGGTGCCTGGTGATGCTCACGCAGTTGACCCAGGACAAGCGCAAACAAGTGCGTGAAGAGCTGGAGTGGCAAGGTTTTGGTGCGATTGCCCCGACCGTGCTGGCCTGCCCACGCAGCGACCGCGCCGACGTCAACGCCACCTTGCTCGACCTCGGCGCCCAGGAAGACACCATCGTCTTCGAAACCACCGCCCAGGATGTACTGGCCTCCAAGGCCCTGCGGGTGCAGGTGCGCGAGAGCTGGAACATCGAGGAGCTGGCGGCCCATTACAGCGAGTTCATCCAACTGTTCCGACCGCTCTGGCAAGCGCTTCGCGAGCAGGAACAGCTACAGCCTGCGGATTGTTTCCTGGCACGGGTCCTGCTTATTCATGAGTACCGCAAACTGCTGCTGCGCGACCCGCAATTGCCCGATGAATTGCTCCCCGGCGATTGGGAAGGCCGAGCCGCCCGCCAGTTGTGCCGCAATATTTACCGGTTGATCTACGCCAAGGCCGAGGAATGGCTGAACAGCGCGCTGGAAACTGCCGACGGCCCGTTGCCGGACGTTGGCGAAAGCTTTTACCGGCGGTTCGGAGGCCTGAAATAAGGAGCGACGCTGTTCAGGAGAACGGGTGGAGTAATGTGGCGTAGAGAATAAAAATAAGCCTGCGTGAGGCCTGAACATGATGTCTTCAATTGCACAGCGCTGTGATGGGTTCGACCAATGGATCCATCAGATCAATCAGATCTGTGGCGCATTCGATGGGCAGATCCTGGGGGATGGTTTTTCCGGGCAGATCCGCGAGTACCAGAGCGGCGCGCTGAAACTCAGCTTTGTCGACGCCTGCCAGGCTCGCTTGTTTCGTACCCCCAGCCAAATCGCGGTGGGCGAGGGCGGCAAGTACTTTGCCGTGTTCCAGCTCGACGGCACGGCCGGCATGGCCCAGGGTGACAGCAAGGCGCTGTTGCGCGCCGGCGACATTACCCTGATCGATGCGGCGCACCCCAGCGACTTCACCTACAGCGAGAATTCGCGGCAGTTGTCGTTGATCCTGCCGTCGTACCTGGTGGAGCAGACCTTGCGTTTCAGCCCGGTCAAATGCGGGCACCGGATCGAGGCGACGTCGCCGATGGCGATGCTGTCCCGGCAGCTGATTCTGGAGGCCACCCGGCAAGACAACCTGACCTTGCAGGAAAGCGAGGCGACGCTGGAGGCGATCATCAACCTGCTGCGCCCGGCGATCAGCCAGGCGGGCGAGGGCAGCGACGCCCATGAGCGAGTGTTCCGCAAGACGCTGGAGTGTATTGACCAGCACATTCGCTCCGAAGAGCTGTGCCCCGAGTGGCTGGCGCGGGAGGTGGGGATGTCGGTGCGCGGGCTGTACCGGATCTTTGCCCGCAAGGGCCTGGTGGTGGCGCGGTACATCAAGAACCGACGGCTGGATTTGTGTGCTGAATCCCTGCGCCAATCCAGGGTGGAGGAAAAGCTTTCGGTGCTGGGGTACTCGTGGGGGTTTTCGGATTCGAGTTATTTTTCGACGGCGTTCAAGTCACGGTTCGGCATTGCGCCGGGTGAGTACCGCAAACAACACGCCTGATCAGGGGATACGCCGATCAAAAATGTGGGAGCGGGCTTGCTCGCGAATGCGGTGGTTCAGTTGATGCATTGGGTGACTGACACACCGCATT
>NZ_JACARS010000122.1:0-42123 GCF_013386485.1 Pseudomonas sp. P7758
GAGGGCACACCGAGCCTAGGCGAGGTGCCGAGTGGTGGGGCAAGAGCGTTTTGCTTACTTTTGCGCTTTTCAAAAGTGAGCCGCTGTAAGAGCGGAACCAATACCAGCCATCACCCAAATAACGGATATACACCCAAAACACGCCCAATCTCACCAAAGACAACACCCAGTGACCACTGAGGCAACCTGTCACGCGGCAAAAGACCACGCCTTGCTCTCGCGAAAATGGGACTACTCTTTCAGCAATGCTTGATCCAGATCAAAACCTTCGCCGGGATTGCTCTGGCGGCCGCAAGGCCAGAATCCCTGCGTGGTTGGTTATAAAAAGAAACGAATTTGAATTCGCCACACTCCATATCCGTGGGGGCAGTGGGTGCAGGCCTCCAGCCAGCATTCGGTATTACCTGACAGAGGAAGACTTATGTTCGGTTTGGAGGCGCTAGATCTCGCCCGAATTCAATTCGCGTTCACCATCTCATTCCATATCCTGTTCCCGGCCATCACCATCGGCCTGGCCAGTTACCTTGCGGTGCTGGAAGGCCTGTGGCTCAAGACCCACAACGACACCTACCGTGACCTCTACCATTTCTGGTCGAAGATCTTTGCCGTCAACTTCGGCATGGGCGTGGTCTCCGGCCTGGTCATGGCCTATCAATTCGGCACCAACTGGAGCCGCTTCTCGGACTTCGCCGGTGCCGTCACCGGGCCGTTGCTGACTTATGAGGTGCTCACGGCGTTCTTCCTCGAAGCCGGCTTCCTTGGGGTCATGCTGTTCGGCTGGAACAAGGTCGGACGCAAGCTGCACTTCTTTGCCACGGTGATGGTGGCCGTCGGCACGCTGATCTCGACTTTCTGGATTCTTGCCTCCAACAGCTGGATGCAGACGCCACAGGGCTTTGAAATCATTGATGGCCGGGTGATTCCAACCGACTGGCTGGCCGTGATCTTCAACCCGTCGTTCCCCTACCGCCTCATGCACATGGCCACGGCCGCGTTCGTCGCTACCGCGTTCTTCGTCGGCTCCTCGGCGGCCTGGCACTTGCTGCGCGGCAAGGACAACCCGGCGATCCGCACCATGCTGTCGATGGCAATGTGGATGGCGCTGATCGTTGCGCCGATCCAGGCGGTCATCGGTGACTTCCACGGCCTGAATACCCTCAAGCATCAACCGGCGAAGATCGCCGCGATTGAAGGCCACTGGGAAAATATCGGCAACGAGCCCACGCCGCTGATCCTGTTCGGCTGGCCGGACATGAAGGCTGAAAAAACCAAGTTCGCGGTGGAAATCCCATACCTGGGCAGCCTGATCCTGACCCACTCCCTGGACAAGCAGGTGCCGGCCCTCAAGGAGTTCCCGCCTGAGGATCGTCCGAATTCGACCATCGTGTTCTGGTCGTTCCGGGTCATGGTGGGCCTGGGCTTCCTGATGATCTTCACCGGCCTGTTCAGCCTCTGGCTGCGCCGTGGCGACAAAATGTACACGTCCAAGCCGTTCCTGTACCTGGCGCTGTGGATGGGCCCGTCCGGCCTGATCGCGATTCTCGCCGGCTGGTTCACCACCGAGATCGGCCGTCAGCCGTGGGTGGTCTACGGGCTGATGCGCACGGCGGACGCCTCGTCCAACCACAGTTTTGCGCAGATGAGCATTACGTTGGTGTTGTTTGTGGTGGTGTACTTCGCGCTGTTCGGCGCGGGCCTGGGCTACATGATGCGCCTGGTGCGCAAAGGGCCTGTGACCCACGAAAGCACCGAGCCTACTCACGGTGGCCCTGGGCAGAAACGCACACCGGCGCGTCCGTTGTCGGCGGCTGATGACAGTGCCGATGCCGATCACGGCGACACCTTGAACAAGGGGAACTGAGCCATGGGTATTGATCTTCCGCTGATCTGGGCCGTGATCATCATCTTCGGCATCATGATGTACGTGGTCATGGACGGCTTCGACCTGGGGATCGGCATTCTCTTCCCGTTCATCCCGGGCAAGACCGACCGTGACGTGATGATGAACACCGTCGCCCCCGTGTGGGACGGCAACGAAACCTGGCTGGTACTCGGCGGCGCGGCGTTGTTTGGCGCGTTCCCGCTTGCCTATTCGGTGGTGCTCTCGGCGCTGTACCTGCCACTGATGCTGATGCTGATCGGGCTGATCTTTCGCGGCGTGGCGTTTGAGTTCCGCTTCAAGGCCAAGGACGACAAGCGTCACCTGTGGGACAAGGCCTTCATCGGCGGCTCGCTGGCAGCGACGTTCTTCCAGGGCGTGGCGCTGGGGGCGTTCATTGATGGCATCCCGGTGGTCGACCGGCAGTTTGCCGGTGGCTCCCTGGACTGGCTGACGCCGTTCACGATGTTCTGCGGCGTGGCCCTGATCGTGGCGTATGCGCTGCTGGGCTGCACCTGGCTGATCATGAAGACCGAAGGCAGCTTGCAGGAGAAGATGCACAACCTGGCTCGGCCCCTGGCCTTCGTGGTGCTGGCGGTGATCGGTATCGTCAGCCTCTGGACGCCGCTGGCCCACCCGGAAATCGCCTCGCGCTGGTTCACCCTGCCGAACCTGTTCTGGTTCCTGCCGGTGCCGATCCTGGTGCTGGTGACCATGTACGGCCTGATTCGCGCCGTGGCCCGCAATGCGCACTACACGCCGTTCCTGCTGACACTGGTGCTGATCTTCCTTGGCTACAGTGGCTTGGGGATCAGCCTGTGGCCGAACATCATCCCGCCGTCAGTTTCGATCTGGGACGCCGCCGCACCGCCGCAAAGCCAGGGCTTCATGCTGGTGGGCACCTTGTTCATCATTCCGTTCATCCTGGGCTACACCTTCTGGAGCTACTACGTGTTCCGCGGCAAGGTCACCCACGAAGACGGTTATCACTAGGAGGATTGACTCATGTCCGGCAAACCTTCGTTGCACGACATCGAACAGGCCGAGAAAAAGCCGCTCTGGCAGCGCCTGGGCTGGCTGGCGATGATCTGGACCGGCAGCGTCCTGGCCCTGTTCGTAGTGGCCAGCCTGATGCGCATGTTCATGAATGCCGCGGGCCTGACCACCCACTGACATCCCGTTGTAACTATTGCCCTCCTTTGTGGAGGGCTTTTTTATTTGCGCGCCTTGAGGACCACGAACTTCGGCGTGGTCGCCACTTGCTCGACGCCACGGAACAACCGCGCCAACTTGGTGTGATAACCCAAGTGACGGTTGCCGACGATATACAGGGCGCCGCCCACTACCAACGCTTCCCGCGCCTGCTGGAACATGCGCCAGGCGAGGAAGTCTCCCACCACTTGCTGCTGGTGGAACGGCGGGTTGCACAGCACCACATCCAGTGACTGCGCTTCCTGATCGGCCAGGCCGTCGCCGGGGCGAATCAGCACGTCACGTTCGCCCAGCGCCGCGCGCCAGTTCTCGGCCGCCGATTGCACCGCCATATAAGACTCGTCGACCAGCGTGTACTGCGCCTCGGGGTTTTGCAGCGCGCTGGCAATCGCCAGGACGCCATTACCGCAACCCAGGTCGGCTACGCGGGCGCCGCCCAGGTTTTGTGGCAGGTGCGGCAGGAAGGCCCGGGTGCCGATATCCAGGCCTTCGCGGCAGAACACGTTGGCGTGGTTGAGCAGTTCGATGGCCGGGGTTTCCAGGCTGTAGCGCGTCGGGTAGGGCGATACGGCGTGTGGCCGATCGGCCAGGGTGGCGATCAGCAGTCGGGCCTTTTTTACCGCCAGTGAGGCGTGCATCGGGCCGATGTAGCGCTCCAGCAGTTCGCCGGCAGCCCGTGGCAGGTGCTTGACCATCGCCCCGGCAATCACTTCGGCGCCGGGTGCCAGTTGACCTTGCAGGCGAATCAATTGTTCTTCGAGCAGGGCCAGGGTTTTCGGCACGCGGATCAGTACGCGGTCGAACGGCCCGGCAGGTGTCTGGCTGGCGGGCAGGAACGTTACCGCGTCGAAAGCCTTGCCGTTGCGCGCCAGGTTTTTCTCCAGGCCCAGGGCGCCGAGGAACGAGTCACCACTGGAGGTGACCTGCACATGCCCTTCGAGGCTGGCCGCCAGGGCGCCGAAACTGTCGTTGAGCACGAGTACGCGGGTCGCCGTCGTCAGCTGTTGTTCCGCCAGGTAGCTGAGCAAATACTCATCGGCTGCATCAAACGCTTGCAGCGGGTCGTTGTGCTGTTCTGGCTGACGGATCAGGTCGAGTTGGGCGAAGGGGCTGTCGAGCAGGGGCATGGCGGGGGAGACTCTGGGTAAGCGAACCATCGGGGTGAGCGGCGACGCGAGGCGCATCAGGAGCTCGCGTCATCACCCGGAACTGGCCGCAAATGTTACGTTTTTTTCCCCTGGATTACATGCGGTGTTTAAAACAACCCGCATTTGACTGCCGTGATCACTGCGGCAATCTTGTTACTGACCCCCAGTTTCTTCATCGCACTGCTGATATGGAAGCCGACCGTGCGTTCGGACAGGCACAGGATGGTGGCGATGTCCGAGGCGGTCTTGCCCAAGGCCGACCATTGCAGGATTTCGGTTTCCCGCGGGGTCAATTTGCTGGGCGCTTGCGGGCTGGGATTGTCTGCGTATTTTTTGGCCACCACCGCGTGCATGGCGTGGCAAATCCAGAGCACTTGCCCGGCTTTTTCATAGAGTTCTTCAGGGCCCACTGGGCCGGTGGCACGCCCCAGGCTCAACATGCTGAAAACACCCTGGAAGTCATGAACCGATTGGGTCCATCCGAAATTCAGTCCGTTGGACTGGGCATGGGCCCATAAGTCCGGTACCGAAGAAAAGGTTTTCTCGTCCCATACGATCGGTAGAACCGAGCGTTTGCAATGCGCAACCACAGGGTCGAGATCAAAGTAGTGCTCTTGTCTGTACAGCGTATTCCATTCATTGGAATAGTTGTTGAGGTTGATAGTTTTCGTTTGGTTGTTGGGTAGATGGGAACTAAGGGTGAATGCGCAGTATTGGAAGCCAAGCTCGTAGGTAAGGTTGAGGGCAGCTTCGTACATACTGGTTATTTCGCTTTCCCCTTCGAGTTTGGGCAGGCGAGTGTTGTGCCAGTTGACCATCGGTAACTCTCCATGCGAACGGTTTTTACATGGGGTACTTCCAAGGCCCCCGGTTACAACGTGAAAAAATAGTGTAGGACAACGGCTACAGCTCGAAATAAAAATTTGGTTATGTTCAAGCGGGCGTTAGGCCAATAACATTTGTACAACCTGGCTACGGTGTACAGGTTTCAGGCGTTCGATAAGATTTTTTTCCATTAGTTTTAAGAACTTGCTCTAAATGCGCCTTATTGATATTTAGTTGCACTCCCTCATCTAATGGCTTGTTGGAAGGCGACTAATAGCCAAATATTTAGTACCGCCCAGCGGTTGCCACAATGGGCAGCGGCAATGCCAGCACAAACCATCGGTGTTTCCAGGCGGCGCTTTGGGGGACACTAGGGGCCTCTGCAAATGGAGTTTCCCATGACGGCCAGTGCTGAAAAATACACCCGCCAGACCCTGCTTGACGTGAAATCGCTGACTCCCAGCCTGTTTACCCTGCGCACTACCCGAGACCCTGGTTTTCGTTTTCGCGCCGGACAATTCGTGCGCCTGGGGGTGACCAAGGCCGATGGCGGCATTGTGTGGCGTGCTTATTCGGTGGTGTCCTCGCCCTTTGATGAACACCTGGACTTCTTTTCCATCGTGGTGCCGGGCGGTGAGTTCACCAGTGAGCTGAGCCGCCTGCGGGAAGGCGATACCTTGCTGGTGGAGCGCCAGGCCACGGGCTTTTTGACCCTGGACCGGTTTGTGGATGGTCGTGATCTGTGGCTGTTGGGCACCGGGACCGGTATTGCGCCGTTTCTCTCGATCCTGCAGGACTTCGAAGTGTGGGAGAAATTCGAGCGGATTATCCTCGTCTATAGTGCCCGCGAAGCAAGGGAGCTGGCTTACCAGTCGTTGATCCATGAACTGGGCGAACGTGAGTACCTGGCAGAATACGCCCACAAGCTCACCTACATTCCCATTGTCACCCGCGAGCAACATCCGGGCGCGCTGAATGGGCGGATTACCACCCTGATCGAGAACGGCGAATTGGAGCGCGCCGCAGGCATCGAGCTGACCCCCGAGCATTCCAGGGTGATGATTTGCGGTAACCCGCAGATGATCGACGACACGCGTCAGTTGCTGAAACAGCGCGACATGCAACTGAGCCTGACCCGCCGTCCGGGGCAGGTCGCGGTAGAAAACTACTGGTAAAACAAAGGCGCCCTGCAGGCGCCTTTACTTTTTGCCGAGCTTACTCGGGCTTGCTGTTCTGTGCCTTGAGCAGATCGCGGATCTCCCCCAGCAGCACTTCTTCCTTGGTCGGGACCGGCGGCAGGCTAGGTGCCACGGCCTCTTCACGCTTCAGGCGGTTGATGGCCTTCACGCCCATGAAGATCGCAAACGCAACGATCACAAAGTCGATCACGCTCTGGATGAACTTGCCGTACGCCAGTACGACGGCCGGCGCATCGCCCTGGGCGGCTTTAAGCGTTACGGCCAGGTCGCCGAAGTCGACACCCCCGATCAACAGGCCGATAGGTGGCATCACCACGTCGCCTACAAAGGATGAAACAATTTTGCCGAAGGCGGCGCCGATGATAATACCGACCGCCATGTCGACCACATTACCTTTGACCGCGAAGGCCTTGAACTCACTTAACACGCCCATAGGTTATTCCTTGTTACAGATGAGGAGGTAGAAGCCAGTGTAAGACAGTGTGGCGAGGCTTGCTCGACACAACTGCTAACAGTGTCCGTTTTTATCGACACATTAAATCGCAAATAGTTTGCAAAGTGCCACCAATCGCGCGCGGAATACCCGCTATTTCAGTGGGTTACCACACTATTTTCTTTATCGGGGTGGTACGGCTTTTCTATTTATCTTCTGACTCGCGGGTCACTAGCCTCTGGCAAGCACAACTCAATATGCACTAAAAAAACCAGAGGATACCTCGATGAAAAACCCTATTAGCCGCGGGCCTATTTCTGCGCGACAGGTGCTGTTTGCAGTGAGCGCCAGTCTTCTTTCGCTGTCCGTACACGCCGCCAACCTCACGCGCGATAATGGCGCGGCGGTCGGTGACAATCAGAACTCTCAAACCGCCGGTGCGAATGGCCCGGTCCTGTTGCAAGACGTGCAACTGATCCAGAAGTTGCAGCGCTTTGATCGCGAGCGTATTCCGGAGCGCGTTGTGCACGCCCGTGGCACCGGCGCTCACGGTACTTTCACCGTCACCGATAACCTCAGCGACCTGACCAAGGCCAAGGTGTTTGCCGCCGGCGAAGCCACGCCGGTATTTGTGCGCTTCTCTGCGGTCGTTCACGGCAACCATTCGCCGGAAACCCTGCGTGACCCGCGCGGCTTCGCCACCAAGTTCTACACCGCCGAAGGTAATTGGGACCTGGTCGGTAATAACTTCCCGACGTTCTTTATTCGCGATGCGATCAAGTTTCCGGACATGGTTCACGCCTTTAAACCAGATCCGCGCACTAACCTGGACGATGATTCCCGTCGCTTTGACTTCTTTTCCCATGTTCCGGAGTCCACTCGTACGTTGACCGAGTTGTACTCGGACTCCGGTACTCCAGCCAGTTACCGGGAAATGGACGGTAACGGTGTACATGCCTACAAGTTGATTAACGCCAAGGGCGAAGTGCACTACGTCAAGTTCCACTGGAAGAGCCTGCAAGGCATCAAGAACCTCGATCCTAAACAAGTGACTGAAGTACAGGGCCGTGACTACAGCCATATGACCAATGATTTGGTCACGCACATCAATAAGGGAGACTTCCCCAAGTGGGACCTGTATGTGCAAGTGCTGAAACCGGAAGACCTGGCCAAGTTTGATTTCGACCCGTTGGATGCCACCAAGATCTGGCCGGACGTGCCGGAGCGCAAAGTCGGGCAGATGGTGCTGAACCGCAACCCGGCCAACGTCTTCCAGGAAACCGAGCAAGTCGCCATGGCGCCGGCCAACCTGGTGCCGGGCATCGAGCCGTCGGAAGACCGCCTGCTGCAAGGCCGGGTGTTCTCCTATGCCGATACGCAAATGTACCGCCTGGGGCCAAACGCCCTGCAACTGCCGATCAACGCACCCCGGGTGACCGTCAACAACGGTAACCAGGACGGCGCGATGAATTTCGGCAAGACCACCACTGGCGTGAACTACCAGCCAAGCCGCCTGCTGCCACGGGAAGAGCCGCAAACCGCGCGGTACAGCCAGTCGGCCCTGTCGGGCAGTACCCAGCAAGCGAAGATCCAGCGTGAGCAGAACTTCAAGCAGGCCGGCGACCTGTACCGCTCGTTCAACAAGAAAGAGCGTCAGGACTTGATCGACAACTTCGGCGGCTCCCTGGCCACCACCGATGACGAGAGCAAGCACATCATCCTGTCGTTCCTCTACAAGGCGGATCCGGAGTACGGCACAGGCGTGACCAAAGTGGCCAAGGGCGACCTGGCCCGCGTCAAGGCATTGGCCGAAAAGCTGACCGACTAACCGCCCACGCTCCCTGTAGGAGCCGGCTTGCCGGCGATAACGCCCACAAGTACGCCATCGCCGGCAAGCCGGCTCCTACAGGTGGCACATCATTGAGAATTTGCCATGCGAATCTTTATAGGCGCTGTCCTTGCGTGTTTGTCGTTCAGCGTATTGGCCGAACAAGCTGCCCCGGCCGCGCTTAAGGCACAACTGCAGGATTACTACTTCGACGCCGCCCGCCGTGGCGACGTGGAAATGCTCAACACCTTCATCGAATCCGGCTATTCGCTGAACACCCAGGATGAAAAAGGCTACACGGCGCTGATTCTCGCCGCCTATCACGGTGAAAGTGCCTACGTGGACCGATTGCTCGCCGCCGGCGCCGATGCCTGCGTGCAGGACAAACGCGGCAACACCGCGTTGATGGGCGCGATCTTCAAGGGTGAGCTGAAAATCGCCCAGCGCCTGCTCGCCACCGACTGCAACCCCGACCAGCGCAACGGCGCCGGACAAACGGCGGCCATGTATGCCGGGCTGTTCAAACGCGTGGAACTGCTGGATGAACTGAAAGCCAAGGGCGCCGATCTGAATGCCGAAGACCCGATCGGTAACAGCGCTTCACGTTTGGCCAGCGGTGAAATCCGTACCCCGGCGCCGCGCTGAGCTATCATCGCGGTTTTTCGGTTGGAGGTTCTCAAATGGCAAAGGCCAAGCGCATGTATGGCTGCACGGAGTGCGGCGCGACCTTTCCCAAGTGGGCCGGCCAGTGCACGGAATGCGGTGCGTGGAACACCCTGACCGAAACCATGATCGAGAGCGGCGGCGCCGTGGCCCCCAGTGGCCGTTCCGGCTGGACCGGGCAACAAACCCAGATCAAGACCCTGGCCGAAGTCAGCGTCGAAGAAATCCCGCGTTTCTCCACCGCTTCCGGTGAACTGGACCGGGTGCTGGGCGGCGGCCTGGTGGATGGTTCGGTGGTACTGATCGGCGGTGACCCGGGCATCGGTAAATCCACGATCCTGCTGCAAACCCTGTGCAGCATCGCCAGCCGCATGCCGGCGTTGTATGTCACCGGCGAAGAATCCCAGCAGCAGGTGGCCATGCGTGCGCGCCGCCTGGGCTTGCCTCAGGACCAACTGCGGGTGATGACCGAAACCTGCATCGAAAGCATCATCGCCACCGCGCGCCTGGAAAAGCCCAAGGTGATGGTGATCGATTCGATCCAGACGATTTTCACCGAGCAACTGCAATCGGCACCGGGTGGCGTGTCCCAGGTGCGGGAAAGTGCCGCGCTGCTGGTGCGCTATGCGAAACAGAGCGGCACGGCGATTTTCCTGGTGGGCCACGTGACGAAAGAAGGCGCACTGGCCGGCCCGCGGGTGCTGGAACACATGGTCGACACCGTGCTGTATTTCGAAGGCGAGTCCGACGGGCGGTTGCGTTTGTTGCGGGCGGTGAAGAACCGTTTTGGCGCGGTCAACGAGTTGGGTGTGTTCGCCATGACTGACCGGGGCTTGAAAGAAGTCTCCAACCCGTCAGCGATTTTTCTTACCCGCGCCCAGGAAGAAGTCCCAGGCAGTGTGGTGATGGCAACGTGGGAAGGCACCCGGCCGATGCTGGTGGAAGTCCAGGCGCTGGTGGACGACAGCCACTTGGCCAACCCGCGTCGTGTCACCCTGGGCCTGGACCAGAACCGGCTGGCGATGTTGCTGGCGGTATTGCACCGCCACGGCGGCATTCCCACCCATGACCAGGACGTGTTCCTCAACGTGGTGGGCGGGGTCAAGGTGTTGGAAACCGCGTCTGACCTGGCGTTGATGGCGGCGGTGATGTCCAGCCTGCGCAACCGGCCGTTGCCCCATGACTTGCTGGTGTTTGGCGAAGTGGGCCTGTCGGGTGAAGTACGCCCGGTGCCCAGCGGGCAGGAGCGCCTGAAGGAAGCGGCCAAGCACGGCTTCAAGCGCGCCATCGTGCCCAAGGGCAATGCGCCGAAAGAAATGCCACCGGGGCTGCAAGTGATCGGGGTGACGCGCCTGGAGCAGGCGCTGGATGCCCTGTTCGAATAGTCGCCAGCCACCCATCACCCCTGTAGGAGCCGGGCTTGCCCGCGATGGCGGTGTATCAGCTGATTGATATGCAAACTGACACACCGCCATCGCAGGCAAGCCAGCTCCCACATGTTCAGGTCTCCAGCAAGGCGGCGAATTCCCGCTCCAGCTCTGCCTGATCACCGAGGTTCAGCTCGATTATCCGCCGCAGGTGGCTGATGGAGTCGAGGTCGATGTGTTCGCACACAAAGCCGAGCTGCCCATGATCGTCGTGGGTCAGCCGCACCTGCATCTTCACGTCGGTCTCGGCGTCGAGATGAATGTCCACATCGAACGATTCGTAGCGATGGCCGTGCCATTCTTGCGGCCGTTGCACCAGCAAGCCCTTGAGCGACAAATCCACCAATTGCACCGACCAGACACGGCCGTCTTGCGTGAGCTCGGTCCTGGCGTCGAAGGCAATGCGTCGGAAACGGCGTCGGTCTGAAGGCTGTTCGCTCATGGTGAAACCCTCTGTGGATAAAGGAATTGTAGCCGTGCGCCATCATGGGGCGGTTTTTTCTGCTTTTTTTGCCCCGGCAAGGCTCTAGACCAACGTAGGGGGGTGGCCTTTAAGGCCAGTAGCGCTAAACTCGGGATGGCTGTCTTTCTGTCCACCCTGGCTGGAATATAAAAATGAAAAATAATAATAGCCTGCTACGCCATCTACCCTGGCTGCTGCTGGCAATCGTAGGAGCGTGCGCCCTGGGCGTAGTGGCCTTGCGCCGCGGCGAGGCGATCAACGCCTTGTGGATCGTGGTCGCAGCAGTGGCCATTTATCTGGTTGCTTACCGTTACTACAGTCTGTTCATCGCTAACCATGTGATGCAGCTCGATCCACTGCGGGCTACCCCCGCTGTGCTGAACAACGACGGTCTGGACTATGTGCCGACCAACAAACACATCCTTTTTGGTCACCACTTCGCGGCAATCGCCGGCGCAGGGCCTTTGGTCGGCCCGGTACTGGCGGCGCAGATGGGCTACCTGCCCGGCACGTTGTGGCTGATCGCCGGCGTGGTGCTGGCCGGGGCGGTGCAGGACTTCATGGTCCTGTTCCTGTCCACTCGTCGCAACGGCCGTTCCCTGGGGGACATGGTCCGCGAAGAAATGGGCCGTGTGCCCGGGACCATCGCGCTGTTCGGCTGCTTCCTGATCATGATCATCATCCTCGCGGTGCTGGCGCTGATCGTGGTCAAGGCCCTGGCCGAAAGCCCGTGGGGCATCTTCACGGTGATGGCAACCATTCCGATCGCGATGTTCATGGGCATTTACATGCGCTACATCCGCCCGGGCCGCATCGGTGAAATCTCGATTGTCGGCGTGCTGTTGCTGCTGGGTTCGATCTGGCTGGGCGGGCAGATTGCCGCTGACCCGGTGTGGGCCAAGGCCTTCAGCTTCACCGGGATCCAGATCACCTGGATGCTGGTGGGTTATGGCTTCGTGGCTGCCGTGTTGCCGGTGTGGCTGATCCTCGCGCCACGCGACTACCTGTCTACTTTCCTGAAAATCGGCACCATCATCGCCCTGGCGATTGGCATCCTGGTGACCATGCCCGACCTGAAAATGCCGGCGCTGACCCAGTTCATCGATGGCACCGGCCCGGTGTGGAAGGGCGGCCTGTTCCCGTTCCTGTTCATCACCATCGCCTGTGGCGCGGTCTCGGGTTTCCACGCACTGATCTCCTCGGGCACCACGCCCAAGTTGCTGGCCAGTGAAGGGCACGCCCGTTACATCGGCTACGGCGGCATGTTGATGGAGTCGTTCGTGGCCATCATGGCGATGGTTGCCGCTTCGGTGATCGAGCCAGGGGTGTACTTCGCCATGAACAGCCCGGCCGCGATTGTCGGCGGTGACGTGGTGGCTGTGGCGCAAACCGTCAGCAGCTGGGGTTTTGCAATTACCCCGGAAGCGTTGCAGGCGGTGGCCCATGACATTGGTGAGTCCACCATCCTGGCCCGTGCCGGTGGTGCGCCAACCCTGGCGGTGGGTATCGCGCAGATCCTGCACAGCGTCCTGCCGGGTGAAAACACCATGGCGTTCTGGTACCACTTTGCGATCCTGTTCGAAGCGCTGTTCATCCTGACTGCGGTCGACGCCGGTACCCGTGCCGGTCGCTTCATGCTGCAGGATTTGCTCGGCTCCTTCGTGCCGGCGCTCAAGCGTACCGAGTCCTGGACGGCCAACCTGATCGCCACCGCAGGTTGCGTGGCGATGTGGGGTTACCTGCTGTACCAGGGCGTGATCGACCCACTGGGCGGCATCAACACCTTGTGGCCGCTGTTCGGTATCTCCAACCAGATGCTGGCCGGTATCGCGCTGATGCTCGCCACGGTTGTGCTGATCAAAATGAAACGCCAGCGCTACATCTGGGTGACCATGCTGCCAGCCGTATGGCTGCTGATCTGCACCGTGACCGCAGGCTTCATCAAGCTGTTCGACGCCAACCCGGCGATCGGCTTCCTGTCGCTGGCCAAGAAATACAGCGATGCCCTGGCCGGCGGCCAGATCCTCGCACCGGCCAAGAGCATCGACCAGATGCAACACGTGATCTGGAACGCCTACACCAACGCAACGCTGACGGCGCTGTTCCTGTTCGTGGTCTTCAGCATCCTGTTCTATGCGCTCAAGGTCGGCATTGCTGCCTGGGGCAAAAAGGAACGTACGGATAAAGAAGCGCCATACCAGGCCATCCCGGACGCTTGATAGAGGATTGCAATCATGTTCAATGACATCAGTCGCCTCGGTAAATACCTCGGTCAGGCCGCGCGCCTGATGGTCGGCATGCCCGACTACGACACCTACGTCGAGCATATGCAAACCAAACACCCGGACAAACCGATGATGGACTACAAGGCGTTCTTCCGGGAACGCCAGGAAGCCCGTTACGGCGGCAAGGGTGGGCCCAAGTGCTGCTAGCCCGGTAGTTCGGGCTGCGGTGATCCCTTGTGGGAGCGGGCTTGCTCGCGAAGGCGGTCTTTCAGTGATGCATGTGCTGACTGACACGCCGCCTTCGCGAGCAAGCCCGCTCCCACATTTGTTTTGTGTTTCTTCAAGGAGAACTCTTTGTCCTCTCCCATCCCCGTCACCGTCCTCAGCGGCTTCCTCGGCGCTGGCAAGACCACCTTGTTGCGTCACCTGCTCAAGGCCGAGCACGGCTTGAAAATCGCCGTGATCGAAAATGAATTCAGCGACGCCGGTATCGACACCCAATTGCTGGGCAGCGAGCCGGTGCAAGTCATGACCCTGTCCAATGGCTGCGTGTGCTGCACCATCCACACTGACCTGACCAAGGCCCTGTACCTGTTGCTGGAGCGCCTGGACAGCGGCGAGATCGCGTTCGACCGCCTGGTGATCGAGTGCACCGGCCTGGCCGACCCGGCCCCCGTGGCCCAGACCTTTTTCATCGATGAAGAACTGCGCGAGCGCTACATCCTCGACGGCATCATCACCCTGGTGGACGCGGCCCACGCCGAGCACCACCTGACCCAGACCATCGCCCAGGCGCAGATCGGGTTTGCCGACCGCCTGCTGGTGAGCAAGCGCGACCTGGTGGACGATGCCACCTTCGACGCCCTCAGCGAGCGCCTGACTCGTATCAACCGCCGGGCGCCGATTCGTGTGGTGGAACACGGCAAGATCGACCTCGCCGAACTGCTGGATGTGCGCGGCTTCAACCTCAACGCCGGCATGAGCCTGCGCCCGGTGAGCCAGGCGCCGTCCATCGACCGTATTTCCAGCCTGGTGCTGCGCACTGACCAGCCGCTGGATATCGACAAACTCAGCGAGTTCATGAACGAGCTGCTGGAAGACCACGGCAAGCAATTGCTGCGCTACAAAGGCGTGCTGAACATTGCCGGGGAAGACCGGCGCATGGTGTTCCAGGGCGTGCTGAAGCTCTACGGGTTCGATTGGGACACCGAATGGGCCGAAGGCGAAGCGCGGGAAAGTGTGATTGTGTTTATTGCTGACGAGTTGCCGGAAGAGAAGATTCGCGAAGGCTTTGCGCGGGTTTACCAATCCTGACTTGAAACGCAGTCAAAATGTGGGAGCGGGCTTGCTCGCGAAAGCGGTGTATCAGTCAGCCCATGCATCAACTGACACAGCGCTTTCGCGAGCAAGCCCGCTCCCACATTTGATGTCATTTCAAATTGAGAAAGCAGCGTTTTCAGGCATAAAAAAGCCCGGCTCTTGAGCCGGGCTTTTTGTTCAAGCTACTGCAATCAAGCGCCGTATACCGGCAGCTTCTTGCAGATGGCCTTGACCTTCTCACGAACAGAATCAATCACTGCTTCGTTGTTCAGGTCAGCCAGGATGTCGCAGATCCAGCCAGCCAGTTCCTTGCACTCTGCTTCCTTGAAGCCACGAGTGGTCACAGCCGGGGTGCCGAAGCGCAGGCCGGAGGTGACGAACGGCGAACGTGGGTCGTTCGGTACCGAGTTCTTGTTCACGGTGATGAAGGCTTTGCCCAGAGCGGCGTCAGCGTCTTTACCGGAGATGTCCTGCTTGATCAGCGACAGCAGGAACAGGTGGTTCTCAGTACCGCCGGACACCACGTCAAAACCGCGCTCGATGAACACGCCGGCCATGGCCTTGGCGTTTTTCACCACTTGCTGCTGGTAGGTCTTGAACTCAGGCTGCAGGGCTTCCTTGAAGCAGATCGCTTTGGCGGCGATCACGTGCTCCAGCGGGCCACCCTGGCCGCCCGGGAATACCGCGGAGTTCAGCTTCTTCTCGATCTCGGCGTTGGCGCGAGCCAGGATCAGGCCGCCACGTGGACCGCGCAGGGTCTTGTGGGTGGTGGTGGTCACGACGTCAGCGAACGGCACCGGGTTCGGGTAGACGCCAGCGGCGACCAGACCGGCCACGTGGGCCATGTCGACGAACAGGTAGGCGCCGACCTTGTCAGCGATTTCGCGGAAGCGTGGGAAATCCAGGATCTGCGAGTAGGCAGAGAAACCGGCCACGATCATTTTTGGCTTGTGCTCAACGGCCAGGCGCTCGACTTCGTCGTAGTCGATCAGGCCGTTGCCGTCGATGCCGTACTGAACGGCGTTGTACAGCTTGCCGGAGGAGGAAACGCTGGCGCCGTGGGTCAGGTGACCGCCGTGGGCCAGGCTCATGCCCAGGATGGTGTCGCCCGCTTGCAGCAGGGCCAGGTACACGGCGCTGTTGGCTTGGGAGCCGGCGTGTGGCTGGACGTTGGCGTAATCGGCGCCGAACAGTTCCTTGGCGCGGTCGATGGCCAGTTGCTCAACGATGTCGACGAACTCGCAACCGCCGTAGTAGCGCTTGCCCGGATAGCCTTCGGCGTACTTGTTGGTCAGAACCGAACCTTGAGCCTCCATCACGGCGGGGCTGGTGTAGTTTTCCGAAGCGATCAGCTCAATGTGCTCTTCCTGGCGCTGAGCTTCTTGCTCCATGGCGGCAAAGAGATCGGCGTCGTACTTGGCAATAGTCAAATCACGGCTGAACATGGCGGTCCTCAAGGATCGGGGGCAGAAAAGAAGCGCATTCTAACCCAATGGGTTTTAGATGGCATATGAAAGGACATCATGTCGCGGACAAGCGGGGCTCATCTGGGGATAGGTGGTGTTTGTTCGGGCCCCTTCGCGAGCAAGCCCGCTCCCACATTCAATCGGGTTCCTTCAGGTGGAATACGGTCGAATGTGGGAGCGGGCTTGCTCGCGATGAGGCCATCAGCATCACCTGAGGATTTCAATCGAACATGAACAGCGCATCATTGCTGAACTGCGCCTCAAACCGGTTCGCCGGCATCGGTCGCCCGAACAGGTAGCCCTGCACCTCATCGCAACCGTGCTCCCGCAGGAAGTCCAGCTGCTCATGGGTTTCCACACCCTCGGCGATCACCGCCAGGTTCAGGCTGTGGGCCATGGCGATAATCGCCCGGGCAATCTGCGCATCCTGCTCACCCGACGGCAGGCCGTCGACAAAGGTACGGTCGATCTTCAGCACGTCGATGGGGAACTGCTTGAGGTAGTTCAACGATGAATAACCGGTGCCGAAGTCATCTACCGCGATGCTCAGGCCGAGGTTTTTCAGGCTGGCGAGGATCTGCATCGCTTCGTTGACCTCGCGCATCAGGATACTTTCGGTCAGCTCCAGCTCCAGGCACGCCGGCGGCAGGCCGGTGTCCTTGAGGATGGTGGCGATGCGCTCGCCCAGTTGCCCGTCGGAGAACTGCCGGGCCGAAATGTTGACCGAGACCTTGGGTACCCGCACCTTGTTCTGGTGCCAGGTCTTGAGTTGGCGGCAGGCTTCGCTGATCACCCAGTCACCCACGTCCACCACCAGCCCCAACTCCTCCAGCACCGGGATGAAGTCCCCCGGCGGCACCAGCCCGCGACGCGGATGGCGCCAGCGCAGCAGGGCTTCGGCGCCGGTCAAACGTTTGCCGTCGCCGCTGAACTGCGGCTGGTAATACAGCACGAATTCGTTCTGTTCCAGGGCGTGGCGCAGGTCGCTTTCCAGCTCCAGGCGTTCCAGGGCGCTGGCGTTCATGTCGGCCTGGTAGAACTGGAAGTTGTTCTTGCCCCGCTCCTTGGCGTGGTACATCGCCGTGTCGGCGTTTTTCATCAACTGGCTGAGTTCGTTGCCGTCCTGCGGGCTCAGGGCGATGCCGATACTGGCGGTGACGAAGAACTCGCGGCCCTCCAGCACAAACGGCTTCACCAGGCTGGCCAGAATCTGCTCGGCCACGTGAATCGCCCGGTTCAGCGCCATCTCACGGTTGACCCGCGGTTGCAGCAGCAAGGTGAACTCGTCGCCACCCATGCGCGCCACGGTGTCGTCTTCGGCGACGCAGCCCAGCAGGCGGGTGGCCATTTCCTTGAGCATGCGGTCGCCGGCGGCGTGGCCCAGGGAGTCGTTGATCGGCTTGAAGCGGTCGAGGTCGAGGAACATCAACACCACCCACGACTTCTGCCGTTCCGCCGATTGCAGCGCGGTGTGCAGGCGGTCCTGGAACAGCGTGCGGTTGGGCAGGTGGGTCAGGGCGTCGTAGTAGGCCAGGCGGTGGATGCGCTGCTCGCTGGCCTTGCGTTCGCTGATGTCGCTGAAGAAGCACACGTAGCTGGCCAGGTCGCCTTCGTCATCGAACACGGCAGTAATTCCGACCCAGGCCGGGTAATGCTCGCCGTTGCGGCGCTTGAGCCACACTTCGCCTTCCCAGGTGCTGTGCTGGTGCAATTGCTTGAGCACGTAGCGCAGGTGGGCTTCCTGCTGTTCGTCGACGGTGAGCATGTTCGGCAACTGGTCGAGCACGTCCGCCACCGCATAACCGCTGACCCGGCTGAACGCCTCGTTGGCCTGCACGATGTAGCCGGCCGGGTCGGTGATCAGGATCGCCGAGGTGGAGTGTTCGAATACCGTGGCCGCCATGCGCAGGTCTTTTTCCGCACGGCGCTGCTGGCTGATATCGCGACCCACGCCAAGGATGCCCTCGAACGCGCCGTGTTCGTCCCACACCAGCACCAGGCGCAGTTCGATGGGGATCTTGCGCCCGTCGGCCCGCAGGCAGTCGAACAGGAACAGCTGGGTCTGCACGTCGTTGCGCAAGGCCGCGAGGGATTCGGGTTGGTCCAGGGCTCGGCTGACTTGCTCCACCAGGGAGTAGATACCGGTCAGTTGCTGCGGGTTGGCGATGGTCGATTGCCAGCCGTTTTCGAAGATCCAGTCGACGTCATAGCCCAGCACCGCGTTCACCGAAGGGCTGACGTAGTTTAGGGCCAGCTTGCTGTCGGTGGAGAAGATTACGTCGCTGATGCTTTCCGCCAGCATGCGGTAGCGCTGTTCGCTGTCACGCAGGGATTCACTGGCTTCGATCTGGTCGGTGATGTCCTTGGCCACGCCGATGATGCGCGTCACCTGGTCAGTCTTGTCACGGGCCAGGGCCTGTTCGCGGATGTCGAAGCGCCGCCATTGGTTGTTGCGGTGGCGAAAGCGCAACTGGCACTGCAACTGGCTCAGGTAGCCGGCCTGGCGCTGTTGCAGGCGCAGGTCGTGGTAGCGCTCGGCGTCTTCGGGGTGCAGCAGGATCTCCCAGAAGTACTCGCCCATCTGCTGCAGCTCGGGCTTGTTGTAGCCCAGGGTGTGGCCCAGGTGGTGGTTGCTGAAAATCATCCGCTGGCTGATCACGTCCTGCACATACAGGTGATCGGGCACGGTGCGCACCACGTCCGACCAGAAACTCTCGCGCTCCACCAGTGACAACTCGATCAGCTTGCGGCTGGTGATGTCGCTGATGCTCAGGATCACGGCCTTGAAGTCGTCCTGCTGTTCCGGCAGGCGCATCACCAGCCACAGGTATTGGTCGTTGCCTTCGATATCGCTGAGCTGGATTTCCAGTTCAAGCTGCTTCTGCTGGGTCAGCACCGCGTCGATCACCTGGTTGCCGATGGCGGTCGGGCTCGACGGGCAGGCGTCGATCAGGCGTTCCCAGGCCTGCTCGCAAGAGGCAACATTCAGCAAGCGCACCGCCACCTGGTTGACCTCGGTGATGCGCAGTTCCTTGAGCAGTTGCTGGCGCTGTTCCGGGTTGTCTTGCAGCAACTGTTGCAACTGCTCGCGGGTTTGCAGTCGGGCTCTATCGAAGAACGCGCGCAGGCCCGACAGGTCGAGCACGCACAGCGCCACGCCGGTGCCTTCGAAAATATCCTGGTAGCGCCGGCGCCCCTCGTGCACCTGGCGCTGGCGGCGGCGCATGTTCAGCAGCACGATCACCGGGATCAGCGAGAAGGCCAGGCCCAACAGGCATTTGCCGATAAAGGCTGGCAGCAGTTGCTCCAGCACGGCGGCGCGGTCGAACAGGCCGCGCAGTTGCCAGTCGCTCTTGCTCAGGGGCGTGACCAGTACACTTTTGTTCAACTCGTCCGGGGTCAACGCGGTGGCCCATTGGGCCGGCATCCCGCTGTCACGGCTGACCACCCGGTGGTTCAGGCGGTTTTCGATGACCCACATCGGGCGCTGGCCCTGGCCGTCCTGGCGGGTCAGGTTGGCCAGGTAATTGGGGGCCAGGCGCAAGGCCCAGTACATCTTGGTGCCGCCGCTGGGCTGGTGCAGCAGCAGGTAGATGACGGTGCCGTCGTTGTTGTTGCTCAGGTAATAGGACTGGGCGTGGCTGCGCTTGACCAGTTCTTCGAGCCAGGCGCTGTCCTGGCTGTCGCTGGCGCTGTCACTGATCATCGCGCCGCTGGGGGCGAGCAGGGCGACGCTGCGCAACTCCGGCAAGGAGCGTTGCAAGGTGCGCATCAGGATTTGTTGCTGTTCGGCGTCCCGCGGCGGTTCGACGATCGGCAGCAGGTTCAGCGCAATCTGCGCACTGAGGGCCATGTTCAGGCTGATCTGTTCGGCCAGGTCGGCGCTGTAGTCGATGGTGTATTGCTGCTGGTTTTTCTGGTTTTGCTGCAACTGGTCCAGCAGTTGCCAGAACAATAACGCGAGCAGCAACAGGACCAGCGTCGCCAATGCGCCCTTCAGGGTTCCGTGCAGGGGCGCTCCCGGCGCTATATGAGCGGCGCGCAGGGGAGTTGGCGGCGTTACGTTGGACAAACTGTGATCCTGCGGTTTGGCTGGACTGGCGCGCGACGTGCACTATAAGCCGGACGCCCGGAGGGCGGCTAGCATGCCTTGTGTTGTGGCAAAGTGCCAGCCCCGCCTGGCTGGACTGCCCACCCGCATTCAGGTAGCTTTGCCGGTTACGCGAGGGCGTTCCAGCCCCAGACAATCAGGCATCTACCGCACGCAGGCATTGATAGACATCAACGGCCCGCGCGGCGCATGGCCTGGCACGGGTTTCGCCCGCTTAATTCATCAGTCACTGACGCTAGGTTCACCATGGCTCAATACGTCTTCACCATGCATCGGCTGGGAAAAGTTGTTCCGCCGAAGCGGGAAATCCTGAAAAACATTTCTCTGTCCTTCTTCCCGGGCGCCAAGATCGGCGTGCTCGGCCTCAACGGTTCGGGTAAATCCACCCTGTTGAAAATCATGGCCGGCGTCGACACCGAGTTCGACGGCGAAGCCCGCCCGATGCCCGACCTGAACATCGGCTACCTGCCACAGGAACCTATCCTGGACCCGACCAAGACCGTGCGTGAAGTGGTCGAGGAAGCGGTCAGCGTGATCAAGAACGCCCAGGCCCGCCTGGACGAGGTCTACGCGGCCTACGCTGAAGAAGACGCCGACTTCGACAAACTGGCGGCAGAACAGGCCAAGCTCGAAGCCATCCTGCAAGCCGCCGACGGTCACAACCTGGACCGCCAGCTGGAAGTCGCCGCCGACGCGCTGCGCCTGCCGGCGTGGGACGCCAAGGTTGAACACCTGTCCGGTGGTGAAAAGCGTCGTGTGGCCCTGTGCCGCCTGCTGCTGTCGGCCCCCGACATGCTGCTGCTCGACGAACCGACCAACCACCTGGACGCCGATTCCGTCGCCTGGCTGGAGCATTTCCTGCACGACTTCCCGGGCACCGTGGTTGCGATCACGCACGACCGGTACTTCCTGGACAACGTTGCTGGCTGGATCCTCGAGCTCGACCGTGGCGCCGGTATCCCTTACGAGGGCAACTACTCCGGTTGGCTGGAAGCCAAGTCCGACCGTCTGGCCGCCGAATCCAAGCAACAGTCGGCCCATGAAAAGGCCATGAAAGACGAGCTGGAATGGGTGCGTAAAGGCGCCAAGGCGCGTCAGTCGAAATCCAAGGCCCGTCTGGCGCGTTTCGAAGAGATGCAGTCCCAGGAATTCCAGAAGCGTTCCGAGACCAACGAAATCTACATCCCGGCCGGTCCGCGCCTGGGTGACAAGGTCATCGAGTTCAAGAACGTCTGCAAGGGCTACGGCGACCGCGTGTTGATCGACAACCTGTCGTTCTCTATGCCAAAAGGCGCCATCGTTGGCGTGATCGGCGGTAACGGTGCGGGTAAATCCACACTGTTCCGCATGCTGATGGGCAAGGAACAACCGGACTCGGGCACCATCGAAGTCGGCGAAACCGTGCAGCTGGCTTGCGTTGACCAGAGCCGCGACGACCTCGACGGCAGCAAGACGGTGTTCCAGCAGATTTCCGACGGTTCCGACCAGATCCGTATCGGCAACTACGAAATCCCGTCGCGCACCTACGTGGGTCGCTTCAACTTCAAGGGCGGCGACCAGCAGAAGTTCGTCAAGGATCTGTCCGGTGGTGAGCGCGGTCGCTTGCACCTGGCCCTGACCCTGAAAGAAGGCGGCAACGTATTGCTGCTCGACGAACCGTCAAACGACCTCGACGTTGAAACCCTGCGTTCCCTGGAAGAAGCCCTGCTGGACTTCCCGGGCGCCGCCATTGTGATCTCTCACGATCGGTGGTTCCTTGACCGCGTGGCCACTCACATCCTGGCGTACGAAGACGACTCCCAGGCGGTGTTCTTCGAAGGCAACTACACCGAATACGAAGCCGATCGCAAGAAACGCCTCGGCGAAGCTGCTGCCCAGCCGCATCGTGTACGGCACAAGAAACTGGCCTGATTCGGGTTGGTGGTTTGAACAAGCGGGGCCTTCGGGCTCCGCTTTTTTTTGCGTGTTTTCAGGTGCACCGCGTCGTCTGCATCGCAGGCAAGCCAGCTCCCACAGTTGACCGCATTGTCATGGATGTACTGGATCAAATGTGGGAGCTGGCTTGCCTGCGATAGCGGATTAACTGTTGGTGCAAGGCCTGGATCGAAATCCTCATTAAGGTGCAAAAAACGCCTGTATTTATATCTAATGCACCATTTAAATTCACAAAAGCGACATTTTGCCCTGTCGCGGTGCGACATGAATTGATAAAGTCCGGGACAAATCTCCTTTAACGACAATAAATTTGCCGAGACTTTTCATGATCGAATCCGTTGAATCCTTCCTTGCCCGCCTCAAGAAACGCGACCCCGACCAGCCGGAATTCCACCAGGCCGTGGAAGAAGTCCTGCGCAGTTTGTGGCCGTTTCTTGAAGCCAATCCCCACTACCTGAACTCGGGCATCCTGGAGCGCATCTGCGAGCCGGAGCGTGCGATTGTGTTCCGGGTGTCGTGGGAAGATGACCAAGGCAAAGTACGGGTCAACCGCGGGTTCCGGATCCAGATGAACAGCGCCATCGGCCCTTATAAAGGTGGCCTGCGCTTCCACCCGTCGGTGAACCTGGGCGTGCTGAAATTTCTCGCCTTCGAACAAACCTTCAAGAACTCCCTGACCTCGCTGCCCATGGGCGGCGGCAAGGGCGGCTCGGACTTCGATCCCAAGGGCAAGAGCGACGCCGAGGTGATGCGTTTCTGCCAGGCGTTCATGAGCGAGCTGTATCGACATATCGGCTCGGACGTGGACGTGCCCGCCGGTGATATTGGCGTGGGCGCCCGGGAGATCGGCTTCCTGTTCGGCCAGTACAAGCGCCTGAGCAACCAGTTCACCTCGGTGCTGACCGGCAAGGGCATGAGCTACGGCGGCAGCCTGATTCGCCCGGAGGCCACCGGTTTTGGCTGCGTGTACTTCGCTGAAGAAATGCTCAAGCGCAACGGCGAGCGGGTCGAAGGCAAGCGCGTGGCCATCTCCGGCTCCGGCAACGTCGCCCAGTACGCGGCGCGCAAGGTCATGGACCTGGGCGGCAAGGTGATTTCCTTGTCCGACTCCGAAGGCACTCTGTACTGCGAAAGCGGTTTGACCGAAGAACAATGGTCGGCACTGCTTGAACTGAAAAACGTACAGCGCGGGCGCATCAGCGAGCTGGCATCGCGTTTTGGCCTGGAATTCCGCGCCGGCAAAGCACCATGGGAACTGGCCTGCGACATCGCGTTGCCCTGCGCCACCCAGAATGAACTGGACGCCGAAGCGGCGCGCACCCTGTTGCGCAATGGCTGCGTCTGCGTGGCCGAAGGCGCCAACATGCCGACCACCCTGGAGGCGGTGGATATCTTTATCGAGGCCGGCATCCTGTTCGCGCCAGGCAAGGCGTCCAATGCCGGCGGGGTGGCGGTGAGCGGGCTGGAGATGTCGCAGAACGCCATGCGCCTGCTGTGGACCGCCGGTGAAGTGGACAGCAAGCTGCACAACATCATGCAGTCGATCCACCATGCGTGCGTGCACTACGGCGAAGAGAACGGCCGGGTCAACTACGTGAAGGGCGCCAACATTGCAGGCTTCGTGAAGGTTGCGGATGCAATGCTGGCCCAGGGCATCGTTTAACCCTCGGGTTCGATGCGCAGGATTTCGATCAACTGATCACCGACGGGGCGCCTCCACAGCACCTCGTCGCCCACCTGTGCACCCAGCAGCGCGCGGCCCAGTGGCGAACCCCAGTTGATCAGGCCCACCGTGGCGTCGGCCTGGTCTTCGCCCACTAACTGAATGCGCTGCTCTTCGTCCTGTTCGTTGGCAAAGGTCACCCAGCTGCCGATTTGCACCTTGTCGGTGGAGGTTGCCGGCGCCACCACCTGTGCGCTTTGCAGGCGCTGGTTGAAGTAACGCAAATCCCGCTCAAGGTCGGCCTGGCGCTGTTTATCGGCCTGCTCGCCCTTGGCGGATTCTTCGCTGTGCTCATGCTGCAACTGCGCGACCCTGGCCTGCAATTGTGCAAGTCCGCGGGCAGTGAGGTGATTGGGTTGCGCGCTGACCTGGCGTTCCACCGGTTGGCTGGCCTGGGCAGCGGCGCTGTCTTCGTTGACGAAAGCTCGACTCATGACGTTCTCCTGCTATGGAGTTTGGGCCATGGTCGCAAGGGTTAAGTTTCGCTGGATGTCTGGAAGCGACCTATTGCGAGCGAAAGGCCCTGGCAGCGTCGCGGTCTTTTTCCTGTTGCCAGGCGCGTTCGCGGTCGTCCCAGTGGCGATTCTTGTAGTCGTTCAGGTCTTCGTTCTCGCGCATGGCCTTGCATTGGCGAAAGCCATCATCCCAGCCTTCGGCGTAGGTGCGGTCTTTCAGGTAGCGCGGGACGTTCTTGCGAAATTCCCCGGTGATCACCCCGGCGGCCTGGCGGCCGCTGCTGCAACCGTCGTCATAGCCATCGGCGAAGGCGGGTGGATAACCCTTGGCCAGCAAATCCTCATGGGTTGATTGGCAACCCGACAGCAGGGCCAACAGGCCCAGCACTCCAGCGTACCGCCACATCGCTTGCTCCCTGGCCGTTGAACGGCTGATGGGGGAAGTTTAGAAGTGGAGTCGTTGGATAGATGTGAAAGGGACGTGAGAAAGGTGTTGAGTTAAAGGGCCATCAACGACGATTCCCTTTAAATTGCAGGACGATTCCTAGAGAATCTCAACACTATTGCGCCTTAGAGTCTGGGTCACTAGCCTCCTGACTTCGCTGTGAAAACAGTGAACGGGTTTAGCGGCCCGAACCACCAAGACGCAACCTCTTTACATACTTGGCAGGCGGTTTTTTGCCGGCCATATCGTGCTATGGCGGCTGTGCGCGGGAGATCTTCGGATCTGCCGGGTGTCTAGGTGACCGGTTCGCTAACCTGCGTACAGCTGCCACCCCTTTATGTTTAGCGACATGTCGCGGTGGTCCCTTTTTTCACTTAGAAGAGACATCATGGCTAAAATCGTCCCCGATCCACCGCTGTCCTCAATCATTACGCTCGGTCTAGTTACCTTCGGCGACTATGGCGAAAATGAGAAACCTCTGTTCCGCGTCAACGCAGGCATGCCCATTGGTGAAGCGCTTGAACATGTATCCACACTGCTTCACTACTCCAAGACACTCGCAATGGAGGCCGCCATGGATGTACGGGGTGAGCAATATGCGTGGGCAGCGCATTATCTATGCGAGATGGGCAAGGCAGTTGTAGACGATCTCGCTCAAGCGATGACGCCTGCCACCGAGAGATAAATATTTATCCCTGTGGTGAGCGGGCTTGCCCGCGTAGGGCTGCGTAGCAGCCCTCATCAGCCGGTCTTCAGTCGTAGTAACCCACAGTTTTCTTCAGGTGGTCTGAGTACTCGTAAATATCGTCAATCGACGAAATCGGATGTCGTGTTTCATTTTTCTCCTCGTCAAAAATCCCAATGTATTTCTGACTGCGGTTGAAATGAAGGCGACAAATCGGCTTGCGATTATTGTCGTCCAGCAATATCCCAAAATAGCTCTGCGTATCACGTTGCACAATTCGTTTGGCATCCACCACCGAGCGTACGACAGCTCTTACTATGTGATATCCCTCAAGTTCCTCAAGGGTGGTGAGTATTTTATCCTCTGACTCGTCACGCTCTGTAGCTTCGGTATTAGCGGCGGGAGACGTGGGCAGTGAGGCCAGCGCCGGCTGGATAGAGCCACTCATCGCTGACTTAAGTCGATCATTGATCTGATCGTTGAGGAACTGACTTAACGCCTTTCGAGTTAATTCAAAAAACTGCTCGCGAACTTTCTGTGTAATCACCCCTTCGTACACGCGAGAGGCGAAAACTTTGACGAAATCGTCATCTGGCTTGATGACTTGTGCGGCGATCACTTTTTTGATTTGGCTGACGTATTTCAGCTCTCCGGCCGCATTGATGATCGAATCTACATCGAAGGCGGACTTCGTCAGCTTGGTCAGCTCTGGTACTGAGTATTCGTCAATATCTAGCAAATCCAACTCTAAAAATGGTTTTTCATCCATTTTATTGGGTGCGTCCAGATCAGTGAAAAAACGATAGACCTGGCCATTGGTGAGAATCGAAATCCTCGCGCTTGTGACGTGGAAATAGCGAAATAGCTGTGACGCGTGATTGATGCTGAGTGACTCACCGATTTTTTTGCATTCGATAAGTATCTGAACCTCTCCGTTTTTCATAATGGCGTAATCGATTTTTTCACCTTTTTTCGTCCCAATGTCGCAGACAAATTCAGGCGTTACTTCCTGTGGATCAAATACGTCGTAGCCCAAAACTGTATTTATAAACGGCATTACAAAAGCGTTTTTTGTGGCTTCTTCTGTTTGAATTGCGGGGCCTTGTAGTCGGACTTTAGCCGCCAGACTGGTGAGCTTTTCAAAAAAATCCATATGAGCCTCTTACCTATTCAGATCCGTGTATAGACGTGGTGGCAATTTGATTGCCATCCGATACTAGACATTAATTCTGATAAAGAGAATGGAATAGAGCCGATTCGCGCCGGATGAAAAAAGCTAAAAAAATGTATGAATTTTCGTCCTTATTTTTCAATGAGTTGGGAGGGGCAAGAAAATTTCTTAGTCGAGAAGGATCCCTAGGGAGGAATTGCTACTTCTAGGCGGGCGCTGACCTTGTGGCGAGGGAGCTTGCTCCCGCTGGGGCGCGAAGCGGCCCCTGTTCAGGGTATAGCGATATTACAGAGAGGGTGAGGTGTCTGGTTTTGGGGCTGCTGCGCAGCCCAGCGGGAGCAAGCTCCCTCGCCACAAGGTTATTGTGCGGTTCAGTCTGGTGTCAGCGCGGCGTGCTCTGCGAGTTCTTGCTGGATGAACGCTGCAATCATCGCCCGGTAGACGTGCTCTGTGACGTCCGGATTGGCGCCAGCGGTATCAGCGAGATCGCGAACCTTGGCAATTACCTGCTCAACCCGCTGCGGTGCCTTGACGCCATCGCTGTCTTTTTTGAACTGCGCAGCCTGGGAAACGAAGCCGCCCCGTTCGGCCAATAGTGCGACGATCTGGCGATCAAGACGGTCGATGTTTTCCCGGACTTGTTCAAGGCTGGTGCAGTTGACGGCCATGTCGGTTGAAGCTCCTTATGGACTATGTGACGTTCCCACGCTCTGCGTGGGCATGCCGCTCTGGACGCTCTGCGTCCGCTTTTAAAGGTCGTGACGCAGAGCGTCACAGGATGCATTCCCCCGCGGAGCGTGGGAACGATCTACGGCTCAGGGATTAATAGTGATACCACTTCACTTCCAGCATCACTTCGTTCACCGGTGTCGCGAGGTGGCTGTATTCCCGCTGCGCACTCAGTCTCAGCCCCAGGTTGCGCGACAATTCCCACTGTTGATTCAGGCTGATACTGCGCCGCACCTCGCCATTGGTGAAGAAGTCACCCTTGGCTTCCAGGCTCAGGTTGCCCAGCGGGTTGCGCCACAACACACCTGTATTGAACCCGGCAGCCGGGGAGATGGCTTCACCGAAGTCGCTGTTGTGCTCCACGCGCACCGTGCCGAGGGCGAAGCCAAGCATGTCGTCGCGCAGTTGCCAGGTGCCGCCCGCGCCACCGTTGACGTGGCTGACGAGTGTCTCGTCGTCATGCTTGCCCGGTACGCGCTCCAGGCCGCCGGTGACTTGCCACGACCACGGCTGCAGCAGCTCGTTGCGTGGAGTCAGTGAGCGGATGGTTGCCAGATCCAGTTGCTGCAATTGCCAGTGGTTGCCTTCGTACTGGCGCAGTTTCATTTGCAGGATTTCAATCTGCGCGCCCAAGGGGAAGCCTTCGGCGTTGTCGTTCAGGTCGTGGTAGGCCATGCGCAGGCCGTATTCGCCGAAAGCCTTGTCGCCCCGGGTGCCGATGCCGGCTTGCCAGGTGCGGGATTCGTGGCCGTCTTCGGGCAGGCCGGGGCGTTCGATCTTCAGGTCCGGCGCCGGGTTCTGGTTGATCGCCCGCAGCAGTTCGAAGCTGCGCTGGGAGCGTTCGGTGTCGCGCTCCAGGCCGTTGGCGCGGTAGCGGCCAAGGCGGTAGGCGGCGTCGATGATCAGGGCCTGGCGGTCTTTGGCGATGGCCTTGAATGCCGGGTCCTGCAGTTGTTTCTGGTCGTCGCTGATCTTCAGCACCCATTGCTGCTCGTCGCTGTCCAGCGGCTTGGCGCGTTCCAGCAGCTCCCGTTCACGGGAAGGGCGGTAATCGATTTTCTCCACCAGGCCGGCTTCTTTCACGGCTTTTACCGTGTCGGTAGGGATCGCGGTCAGCGGGAATTGTTCGGTCAACCGCAGGCTTGGGCGGGCCACTTGCAGCAGTTCCAGCAGGCGATAGGAGCAGTTTTCGTCGAAGAAGAAGTAGTCGAACTGGATCTGCTTGAGTTCCCACACGTGCTCGACCATGCGCTCGGTCTCGACCTGGGTCAGGTTCAGGCGGTATTCCCACAGGTCGCGGTTCTCCAGGCTACGGTATTCCGAGAGTTTTTCCTGGTAGGGCACCAGCGCGAACAGGCCCGGGTAGCCGCCCATCAGGCCCTTCCAGGCGTAGAGGATGCTGTTGTCCGAGCCTTCGATATAGGCGCCAAAGTTGATCGCGTAGCTGAGCAGGGCGGTGTTGTTGCTCTGCACATCAGCCTGGTCGATGCGCAGCAGGGTATGGCCGAACATCGATGACGGGCTGTTGAGGTAGGCCGCCGGGAAGATCATCACCGCGCTGTGGGGGGCGACGTCCTTGAACCATTGCTTGAACTCCTTGCAGTCCAGCGCCGGCAAGTCGCTCAGGTGCAACTGGTCCTTGAGCCAGCGTGTACGTGCCGGGTAAACGCATTGGGCGTGCTTTTCGCCGAGGCTGGCCGGGGCATACAGCGCCTCGACAGTGGCCTTCAGCTCCTGGTCCGGATGGTGGGCGCCATCGGGAGCGAGGAAGAATTTCTTGTCGCTGACATAGCTGCGCCAGCCTTTGAACTTGCCGGATTCGTAGTGCCCCAGCGAAAGCCAGAACGGGTCGTTGGCCAGTTGCTGCAAACGTTGATCATCAAGGTGCGGCGCCGCATACAGCGGGGCGCAGGCGAAGAGTGCCAGGTAGGCAAGGCGTTTGAGCATGTGGGCAACTTAAGTCGAGATAAAAAGACCCAAAGGGGAGGCAGGTCCAAAAATAATAAAAACCCGTGCCTCGAAAGGCACGGGCGGGTCGAGCTTAAGCCTGGGTAGCGTATTTCGCCAGACGGGTGTCGCTTTTCAGTACAGCCAGGGTGTTGTTGTGCACGTCATCAGCGGTTACGTCAGCCTTGCTGAAGATTTGCTGGAAGTGCTCGTGAGTCACAGCGGCAAAGTGCTCGCGGTCTTCAGGAGCAACGCCCAGTACTACAGCGTAGGTAGTCAGCGCTTCGCCGTTACCCTTGGCCATGTCTTCGGACAGCTCGTTCATCATGCCATTCATGGCAATCCACGATTTGCCACCGTAGGTCAGTGCGCTGTTGGTGCTGCAGCCGTTGGTGCCCGAGGTCATGCCGAACGTGGCGTTACCCGAGGTACCGTTGGTGGTGGAGGCCAGGAAGTGAGCCGGAGTGCCGCGTTGGCCTTCGAACAACATGTTGCCCCAACCGCAGTTCGGGCCACCTGGCGCTTCTGCCATTGCATTGAGGGAGACGACGGTGAAGAGAGTACCGAGAAGGATCCGTTTCATAGCTTTGTTCTCTTTGTGTGCAAACCAATGGACAAGGGTTCAGGTGCCTGACAGCACCCTAGGGGTCGGTTATTAGTCCAACCCGCAGCAGGTTGGAGTTTAGGCATGATCCAAGGGTTCCGTGACTTTTTATGAAACAAGCCGGAAACACTCGGTTTTTTTACAGCCCCGAACACGGGGCTATGCTTTCCCCAAGCCGTCCTTGCCAGCCGGCCCAACCCGGCGCCAGAATGCCGTCATCTGCCCCGCCTGATGTAAGGAAGCCCGATGCCTGATCCTGTTGCTGCCAGCTTGCGTCTAGCGCCCGAAGCGCTGACTCGTCCTTTTTCCGCTGAACAGTTCAGCTTCTCGACCACCAATGATTTGGAGCCCTTTCGCGGTGTGCTTGGCCAGGAACGTGCGGTCGAAGCCTTGCAGTTTGGTGTGGCCATGCCACGCCCCGGTTACAACGTATTTGTCATGGGCGAGCCCGGTACCGGGCGCTTTTCGTTCGTCAAACGCTACCTCAAGGCCGAAGGCAAGCGCCTGCAGACCCCGGCCGACTGGGTCTACGTCAATAATTTCGATGAGCCTCGCGAACCCCGCGCGCTGGAACTGCCTGCGGGCGGTGCTGCCGCGTTCATCTCCGATATCAACGGCCTGATCGACAACCTGGTCGCGACCTTCCCGGCGGTGTTTGAACACCCGACGTATCAACAGCGCAAAAGCGCCATCGACCGTGCCTTCAACCAGCGTTACGACCGTGCCCTGGACGTCATCGAGCGCCTGGCCCTGGAAAAAGACGTGGCGCTGTACCGTGACAGCACTAACATTGCGTTTACCCCGATGCTCGACGGCAAGGCCCTGGACGAGGCCGAGTTCTCGCAGTTGCCCGAAGCCGACCGCGAGCGTTTCCACACCGATATTTCCGAACTGGAAGAACGCCTCAACGAAGAACTCGCCAGCCTGCCCCAGTGGAAGCGCGAGTCCAATAACCAGATGCGCCAGTTCAACGAAGAAACCATCACGCTGGCCTTGCAGCCACTGCTGGCGCCGTTGTCCGAAAAATATGCGGAGAACGCGGCCGTCTGCGGCTACTTGCAGGCGATGCAGGTCTACCTGCTGAAAACCGTGGTCGAGCAGTTGGTGGACGACGCGAAAACCGACGCCCAGGCCCGCAAGTTGCTGGAAGAACAGTACTGCCCGAGCCTGGTGGTGGGGCATCCGATCAACGGTGGCGCGCCGGTGGTCTTCGAGCCGCATCCGACCTACGACAACCTGTTCGGCCGTATTGAATACAGCACCGACCAGGGCGCGCTCTACACCACCTATCGCCAATTGCGTCCGGGTGCGCTGCACCGTGCCAACGGTGGTTTCCTGATCCTTGAAGCCGAGAAGATGCTCAGCGAGCCGTTTGTATGGGACGCCCTCAAGCGTGCCTTGCAATCGCGCAAGCTGAAGATGGAATCACCGCTGGGCGAGCTGGGGCGCCTGGCCACGGTGACCCTCAACCCGCAAGTGATCCCGTTGCAACTCAAGGTGATCATCATCGGCTCCCGCCAGTTGTACTACGCGTTGCAGGACGCGGATCCGGACTTCCAGGAGATGTTCCGGGTACTGGTGGATTTTGACGAAGACATCCCGATGGTGGATGAAAGCCTGGAACAGTTCGCCCAGTTGCTGAAAACCCGCACCTCGGAAGAAGGCATGGCGCCGTTGACCTCCGATGCGGTGGCGCGGCTGGCGACCTACAGCGCGCGGTTGGCGGAGAACCAGGGCCGCTTGTCGGCGCGTATCGGTGATTTGTTCCAGCTGGTCAGCGAGGCGGACTTCATTCGTCACCTGGCCGGTGATGAGCGCACCGACTCCGGGCACATCGAGCGCGCACTCAAGGCCAAGGCCACGCGCACCGGGCGGGTGTCGGCGCGGATTCTCGACGACATGCTCGCCGGAGTGATCCTGATCGACACCGCCGGCGCGGCGGTGGGCAAGTGCAACGGGCTGACGGTGCTGGAGGTGGGTGACTCGGCGTTTGGTGTGCCGGCGCGGATTTCTGCCACGGTGTACCCGGGCGGCAGCGGCATCGTCGATATCGAGCGTGAAGTTAACCTCGGCCAGCCGATTCACTCCAAGGGCGTGATGATCCTCACCGGTTACCTGGGCAGCCGTTATGCCCAGGAATTCCCGTTGGCGATCTCGGCGAGTATCGCCCTTGAGCAGTCCTACGGCTATGTCGACGGCGACAGCGCGTCCCTGGGCGAAGCCTGCACCTTGATCTCGGCCCTGTCGAAGACGCCGCTCAAGCAGTGCTTTGCCATTACCGGCTCGATCAACCAGTTTGGTGAGGTGCAGGCGGTCGGCGGGGTCAACGAGAAGATCGAAGGTTTCTTCCGTCTTTGCGAGGCCCGCGGGCTGACCGGCGAGCAGGGGGCGATCATTCCCCAGGCCAACGTCGCGACACTGATGCTCGATGAGAAGGTGTTGCAGGCCGTGCGGCAGGGGCAATTCCACGTCTATGCCGTGCGTCAGGCCGACGAGGCCTTGAGCCTGCTGGTGGGTGAGCCTGCGGGTTCGCCCGACGAGGAGGGGCAGTTCCCCGAAGGCAGCGTCAATGCGCGGGTGGTGGAGCGTCTGCGGGCGATCGCCGAGATGATCAGTGAAGATGACCTGAAGGAAGCCGAGAAGGAGTTGGCGCAGGAAGCACTGGCTGAGACCAAGCCGGTGTAATCAATGCCGAAGGGGCCTGGTTCCAGGTCCCTTCGGCATATTTTTGACGCCGTCGTGACGGCAGTCATCCGTTGGTCCCCCAGCCTTGGTTTGTACCGGGTTTCTTCTATTCTCAGCTCAAGGGATAGCCACAGGAGTCGCTGGATAGAAACAGTCTTGCCTTGCGAGGCTGAATACCGGATCTACCGAGGGTCGCCGCCATGTCGCGCAACCTCTGCCTCACCCGCCAGTGCCTGGGCCTGGTCACCCGTATCGAATGTTCCATTCGCCCTCTCGCGGGGGATACCGGGATGTGGACCTTGTTGTTTGCCGCCGGAATGACCGGCGAACAACCCTCCACCATCAAGTCCCAAGGCCCGTTCCACGGACCTTTCGTGGCACAAACCATCCTCGATTCGATTGTTGAAAGCCTGACCCTGCACGGCTACGAGCTGGCTGACGACCCGCAGATCTGGTGCCTGCACCTGCAGGCGCACTTGCGACAACTCAACGGTGGGCGGCAGACGGTGCTAAGCGATATCCGCTGACCGCACTCCCCCCGTAGCAGCTGGCGCTCGACAGCTGCTACGGGGGAGGGGCTATGGCTTGGGGGCAGGGGCCGCCTCGGGTTTGTCCAGCTTCACCTCAAACCCATACTGCACCGTGTCCAGGCCGGTGCGCTGGTAGGTTTCCAATGTCGTCGGCTGGCCGTAGAAGTAATGCACGTCGAACAGCGCCGTGCCGTATTCCTCGGCGCGGTGGCTGACGCCGAGAATTTCCTTCAGGTAGTTGCCGCTGGCGTCCTTGGCATAGAACCGCCAGCTGTCAGAGGGGAACAGCTTCTGGTCGACAATCAGTGCGTTGTCCTTCAGCTCCAGGCCCTTGGGCAGTTGGCCGGCAGTGAGGCTGCCTTTCTCGATGGTCGCCAGGAACAGCGGCATCGATCCGACGGCAAACCCCGGGTTTTCAGGGAACAGGTTCAGGTCATAGGTGATGGTGCCGCGCCCCGGGTCGACCTCGTAGGCTTCGGCGGGCAGTTCGATCGGCTCGCCAAGCTTGCCTTCGTCGTTGGCGGTGAGGAACGTCACCGGGGCATCGCCGCCGCCGCGGTCCTCGCCCAGCAGGTCGTCGTTGAAGGTGTAGGGGTGATCGAACTCAACGTGCGCCGCACTGGCGTCATCCACCGACTGGTTGATGGTGACGCTTTTCTTCAGTTGGTCTTCGGACAGGGTGGCGTCCTTGAGCCAATCCGCGGCCTGGTCGTCATACACGGTGACGGGCATCGGCAACGGCTGTACGGTTTTTTCCAGGCTGTTCTTGTCGAAGCGCCGTACGGGCAGGTCCAGGTCCTTGCGGGTCACCGTGGCCTGGGAAAAGTCGAGCACGCTGACTTGCACATTGTCGATCAGGCCATTGAAGTACACCTTGGTGTAGTGGCTGTTCTGCTTGAGCTCGAAGGCTTTCTGCTCGTCTTCCAGCTGTTTCTCGAAGGCGTCGGACCAGGCCTTCTGCTTCTGCATTTCGGCCAGTTGCTTCTCGTAGAACGCCAGTTGCGCGGCGTTTTCGTTGATCGAGCCCGAGCGCGAGAGAAATTGCCCGGTGGTGTCACGAGCCTGCACCAGCAACGGGTTCGGCGATTCGTCCGCGACTTCCGGCGCCAGCGGGGCGCTGTTGGTCAGTTCGATCTCGGCGTAGTTCTTTTCCAGGGCCAGCAGGGTGACGGTGACGTTTTCTTCGGTGCGCTTGCGGCCCACGTCCTTTTTCGACAAGTCGAAGGTGAAGACTTTACGCGGGGCAATCACTTCCACCTTGCCCTTGAGGGTGACGGGCTGCGGCTGGCTTTTGTTCTCCGTCTCGACGCCTTCGACGAACGGGTAGGTCACCGTCAGGTCATCGGGGTTGGTCAGGTTGGAACTGGTGGGGCTCAACTGGATGCCCGGGTCGGTTTCCGACCATTCCGGCTGGAACGGGATGACCTTGTTGTTGCTCAGGGTCACCGACTGCCATTCCAGGCCGTGTGGGAAGGGGAACTGGTCGGGCATGTTGAAGTTGAACGGGAAGATCGGCTGCAGGTCCGTCAGGTAGTCCGAATGGGACGCCTTGCGCAGGACAAACAGGCCATTGATGTAGGTATCGACCAGGGCCTGCGGCGTAGGGTAATGCTTGAGCAGCGCCAGGGCGTCTTCGCTGTACTCGGCCTCGATGGGCTTGGTGGCGAGCTTGGCGCGCGCCCGTTCCAGCAACAGCAGCGAGCCTCCGAGCTCGGACACGGCGTCCTTGAGCTTGGGGTCCTGGATGGCGTCCAGGGATTGTTCGAACTTGGCGGTTTTCTCTTCGAGACTGGCTTGCTTGTGTTCATCGCTTGGGGAACAACCGCTGCCCATCAGCAACGCCGCACACAGGCCAAGGCTGGCCAAAGGGGATCGCACATCCATTATCTGAGTTTTCCTGTCCGACATCATCGAGCCGAGTTGATGAGCTCGACACTAGCAGAAAAATTCCTTAACAGATGCCGTACAGATCAGTTTTCTCGACGGTTTCTGGGGTTTGGGTGCGGCTGGTATACTCGCCGCCATTTTTAGCCAAGCTGTGTGAGATTCAATGGAACGCTTTATCGAAAATGCAATGTATGCCTCACGCTGGCTGTTGGCGCCGATCTATTTCGGGCTGTCCCTGGGGCTGCTGGCGCTGGGCCTGAAGTTCTTCCAGGAAGTGTTTCATGTGATTCCCATCGTGTTCACCATGAGCGAGTCGGATGTGATCCTGGTGCTGCTGTCGTTGATCGACATGGCCCTGGTGGGCGGCCTGCTGGTGATGGTGATGATCAGCGGCTACGAGAACTTCGTCTCCCAGCTGGACATCGACGAAAGCAAGGAGAAGCTCAACTGGCTGGGGACCATGGACTCCTCGTCGCTGAAGATGAAGGTCGCGGCGTCCATCGTGGCGATTTCGTCGATCCATCTGCTGCGGGTCTTCATGGACGCCAAGAACGTCGATCCCGAGCACCTGAAATGGTACGTGATCATTCACATGACCTTCGTGGTGTCGGCGTTTGCCATGGGCTACCTGGACAAGGTTACCAAGCATTAATCAGCCCCTGGCGCTCTCCTGCGCGGGGCTCATCAAGGGCGTGGCTTGTGTGCTAGTCTGCTCGCCCTTTTAGTTTGGACGGCACCTGTGTCGTCCTACAGCGGAGCCTTTCCATGTCCGAAGTTAATCTGTCCACCGACGAAACCCGCGTGAGCTACGGCATTGGCCGTCAGTTGGGCGACCAGCTGCGCGACAACCCGCCACCGGGCGTGAGCCTGGACGCGATCCTGGCTGGCCTGACCGACGCTTTTGCCGGCAAGCCTAGCCGTGTGGACCAGGAGCAAATGGCCGCCAGCTTCAAGGTCATCCGCGAAATCATGCAAGCCGAAGCCGCTGCAAAGGCTGAAGCTGCTGCTGGCGAAGGCCTGGCTTTCCTGGCTGAAAACGCCAAGCGTGACGGCATCACCACCCTGGCTTCCGGCCTGCAATTTGAAGTGCTGACTGCAGGTAGCGGCGCCAAGCCGACCCGTGAAGACCAGGTGCGTACTCACTACCACGGCACCCTGATCGACGGCACTGTGTTCGACAGCTCCTACGAGCGCGGCCAGCCTGCGGAATTCCCGGTTGGCGGCGTGATCGCCGGCTGGACCGAAGCCCTGCAACTGATGAATGCCGGCAGCAAATGGCGCCTGTACGTGCCGAGCGAACTGGCTTACGGCGCTCAAGGCGTTGGCAGCATCCCGCCGCACAGCGTTCTGGTGTTTGACGTCGAGCTGCTCGACGTTCTGTAAGACCTTACCTGCAGGAGCGAGCCTGCTCGCTCCTGCAGTGTTTTGCGCGGTTGCTCATGGATGAAACTTGCCATTGAGATCCGTCACCGGGCGCAACGCTCGGGCATAGCAGAACAGAAACAGATTTCTCACCACTTCCTTCAGCACCCCGGGCTCACTGGAACTCAGGCCATTGACGTCCAGGTCGCCCTGATCCTGCAGTTCGCTTAACGCCTCTTCTTCCAGCACCGCGCAGACTTCCCCGGTTTCCCGATGGAGGATTCGCAAGTAAGGGTGTGGACGGTCCAGCCAGGCATCGATCAAATAAGTCATGGGAAGTATCTCCTTGATGGGTTTCAATGAGAATAATTCTTATTCGTAGAATAGCAAGTCCCTATTGGCCATTTCCGGACTTTTCTGTGTGGATATTGTTTTTGATCAAAAGGCCTGGCCTTTTGCCGCCAGTGCGGAGCTGACGCGGGGAGGGTGAAGCGCCATCCCGTGCAGGGCACGGGATGGAGGCAGCATATTCAGACCTTGCGGACGAACTCGGACTTGAGTTTCATCGGGCCGATACCGTCGATCTTGCAGTCGATATCGTGGTCGCCATCGCACAGGCGGATGTTCTTGACCTTGGTGCCGACCTTGACCACCAGGGACGTGCCCTTGACCTTGAGGTCCTTGATCACGGTGATGGTGTCGCCGTCCTGCAGGACGTTGCCCACAGAGTCTTTCTTCACGGATTCATCGCTGGCCGCCTCGGCTTCGCCGCCGACGGCCCACTCATGGGCGCATTCCGGGCAAATCAGCTGGGCGCCATCTTCGTAGGTGTATTCGGAATTGCATTTCGGGCAGGGTGGCAACGTGCTCACTAAAGCTCCTTTGGTTTCAGGATGGCTAAAAAGCGCACATTGTATAGGGTTTTAGCCGGGCAGGGGGCAGCAACGCCAGAGAACGCTGTGGGAGCTGGCTTGCCTGCGATGCAGGCACCTCGGTTTGTCTGTTACACCGCGGTGATGCAATCGCAGGCAAGCCAGCTCCTACATGGAGCAGAGCAGAATCAGTGAGTACGGGCGACCGCGAACTCACTCAGCTCAACCAGGGCATCCCGGTATTCGCTGGCTGGAAGGGCTTCCAGGCATTGGATCGCGCGAGCCACGTAGTCACGGGCCAGTTGCGCGGTGTATTCGAGGGAACCCGAGGCTTCCACGGCTTCGCGGATGCTTTCCAGGTCTTCGATCCCGCCTTTCTGGATCGCCTTGCGCACCAGGGCGGCCTGTTCCGGCGTGCCTTCGCGCATGGTGTAGATCAGTGGCAAGGTCGGCTTGCCCTCGGCCAGGTCGTCACCGACGTTCTTGCCCAGGGTTTCGGCGTCGCCGCGATAGTCCAGCAGGTCGTCCACGAGCTGGAAGGCCACGCCCAGGTGATCGCCGAACGTGCGCAGGGCTTCGCTCTGCTCGGGCGTCGCTTCGCACAGGGCGGCGGCGCTGTGGGTCGAGGCTTCGAAGAGCATCGCGGTTTTGCCGCGAATCACTTCCATGTAGGTTTCTTCGGTGGTGCTGGCGTCGCGAACCTTCGACAGCTGCAACACTTCGCCTTCGGCGATGATGCGCGTGGCCTGTGAAAGAATCTTCATCACCGGCATCGAGCCCAGCTCGACCATCATTTCGAACGAGCGCGAGTACAGGAAGTCGCCCACCAGCACGCTCGGCGCATTGCCCCACATCGCGTTGGCCGTCTCGCGACCACGGCGCATGCCGGACATGTCGACCACGTCGTCGTGCAGCAGGGTGGCGGTGTGCAGGAACTCGATGGTCGCGGCCAGCAGGCGCAGGTCATCGCCTTCGCGGCCCAGGGCCTTGCCACACAGCAACACTAATAAAGGACGCAGGCGTTTACCGCCGGCCGACGTAATGTAGTCGCCAATTTTGGAGACCAGCGGCACTTTAGAAGTCAGCTGCTTCTTGATGATGCCGTCGACGGCGCTAAAATCGTCCGCCACCGCGCGGTAGAAAGCTTGGGGTTGCATCAGCGACAGTCGCTCCAGAAGGGTTGCGCGGCATGCTAGGACCCGCGTCCCGTAGTGTCAAGGCGCGATAGACGGCTACTTGCAACACCTCCATAGCTTGCGTACAATCGCGCACCCTGAACTTCCTGGGCAGCACCTGCCTTACGCAATTGCATTCGGGACGTCCATCCCATGCAGCCATGCCAGCCAATACCTCTTCTTATAAAGCGCTGGGTGAGCAGGATTATCGGAGAAATACCATGTCGTACGCAGTAATTGTTACTGGTGGCAAGCAATACAAGGTCGCCCCAGGTGAATACCTGAAGATCGAGAAGCTGGAAATCGCTACTGGCGAATCCGTTACTTTTGATCGCGTTCTGTTGGTCGCCAATGGCGATGACGTGAACATCGGCGCTCCAGTTGTTGCAGGCGCTACCGTTGTGGCTGAAGTGATCTCCCAAGGTCGTCACGATAAAGTCCGCATCATCAAGTTCCGTCGTCGTAAGCACCACATGAAGCGTATGGGCCACCGCCAGTGGTACACCGAGATCAAAATCACCGGTATTCAGGCTTAATTTCAGCCTAATTCCTCACTAGGAGAATTGACTCATGGCACACAAAAAAGCTGGTGGTAGTACCCGTAACGGTCGCGACTCAGAAGCCAAACGCCTTGGCGTGAAGATGTATGGCGGCCAGGTTATCATTCCGGGCAACATCATCGTGCGTCAGCGCGGCACCCAATTCCACGCCGGTTACGGTGTTGGCATGGGTAAAGATCACACTCTGTTCGCTAAAATCGACGGCGTGATCAAGTTTGAAGTAAAAGGCGCTTTCAACCGCCGTTACGTGAGCATTGTCCCGAAGACTGAAGTCGTCGCGGCATAATTACGTAGTTGCTGGAAAAGCCCTGTCTCGCGACGGGGCTTTTTCGTTTGTGGGGTGAGTCTCTTGCAAAGCTGTTTGTGATGGGCGAAAGCAGTGGATTTGCGGTCGTTGCTTGAGGTCGCTGCGCTCATTTTTGCAAGAGTCTTATGTCTTGGTTTCTTAAGCTCGTCCGTGCGACGAGAGGCGTTTTGTTATGAAGTTCGTTGATGAAGTTTCGATCCGAGTAAAAGCTGGCGACGGCGGTAACGGTTGCATGAGTTTCCGTCGGGAAAAATTCATCGAAAACGGTGGTCCTAACGGTGGTGATGGTGGTGATGGCGGCTCGGTCTACATGATCGCCGACGAAAACCTCAACACCCTGGTGGACTACCGTTACACCCGGCACTTTGATGCCGAGCGTGGCTCCAACGGCGGCAGCACTGACTGCACCGGTAAAAAAGGCGAAGAGTTGGTGCTGCGGGTTCCGGTTGGTACCACCGTGATCGACTCCGCAACCCAGGAAGTCATTGGTGACCTGACCAAAGCCGGTCAGCGCCTGCTGGTGGCTCATGGCGGCTGGCACGGTCTGGGTAACACCCGTTTCAAGTCCAGTACCAACCGTGCGCCACGCCAGACCACGCCGGGCAAGCCAGGCGAGCAGCGTGACCTGAAGCTGGAAATGAAGGTGCTGGCTGACGTGGGCCTGCTGGGTTTGCCGAATGCCGGCAAAAGTACGTTCATTCGCTCGGTGTCTGCTGCCAAGCCGAAAGTCGCCGATTACCCGTTCACTACCCTGGTGCCGAACCTGGGTGTGGTCAGCGTCGACCGCTGGAAAAGCTTCGTGGTTGCGGACATTCCGGGCCTGATCGAAGGCGCTTCCGACGGCGCAGGCCTGGGGATCCGTTTCCTCAAGCACTTGTCCCGCACCCGTTTGCTGCTGCACCTCGTCGACATGGCGCCGCTGGATGACACCAGTGCACCGGACGCTGCTGAAGTGATCGTCAGCGAGCTGACCAAGTTCAGCCCGTCCCTGGCTGAGCGTGATCGCTGGTTGGTGCTGAACAAGTGCGACCAGATCCTCGAGGAAGAGCACGAAGAGCGCGTCAAGGAGATCGTTGATCGCCTGGAATGGACCGGTCCGGTCTACGTGATCTCGGCCATTGCCAAAGAAGGCACTGAGCGCCTGACTCGCGATATCATGCGTTACCTCGAAGACCGTGCCGATCGCCTGGCCGCCGACCCTGTCTACAAGGCCGAGCTGGCTGAACTGGATCAGCGCATCGAAGACGAGGCTCGTGCCCAGTTGCAGGCGCTGGATGATCAGCGTGCCCTGCGTCGCAGTGGCGTCAAGTCGGTCCATGATATCGGTGACGATGATTGGGACGAGGAAGACGTGGATGATGAAGATGGTCCGGAAATCATTTACGTGCGCGACTGATTCGTTGCAGTAAACTTAAGCGCCGCTCAATCGAGCGGCGTTTTGGTATCTGGAAATCGGTAGTCACGAATAACGTTATGGGCGGCGCTGGGTCGCGCGGCCCTCTATCTAAGGTTGAAGATGATGCGGAGCAAGGTGACAGGTGCGCAGCGTTGGGTCGTTAAGATCGGTAGCGCGCTGCTGACGGCGGATGGCAAGGGGCTGGATCGTGCGGCCATGAGTGTCTGGGTGGACCAGATGGTGGCCTTGCATGAGGCCGGCGTCGAGTTGGTGTTGGTGTCGTCCGGGGCGGTTGCCGCCGGCATGAGCCGCCTCGGCTGGACCGCGCGACCCAGCGCGATGCACGAGCTGCAAGCCGCTGCTGCCATTGGTCAGATGGGCCTGGTGCAGGCCTGGGAGTCCAGCTTTGCCGAGCACGGGCGCCACACGGCGCAGATTCTGCTGACCCATGACGACTTGTCCGACCGCAAGCGCTACCTGAACGCCCGCAGCACCCTGCGTGCCCTGGTTGAACTCAAGGTGATCCCGGTGATCAACGAGAATGACACCGTGGTGACCGACGAGATTCGCTTCGGTGACAACGACACCCTGGCAGCGCTGGTGGCCAACCTGGTTGAGGCTGATTTGCTGGTGATCCTCACGGATCGCGACGGCATGTTCGACGCTGACCCGCGCAATAACCCTGAGGCTCAGCTGATTTATGAGGCGCGTGCCGATGATCCGGCGCTGGATGCGGTGGCTGGCAGTGTCGGCGGTGCCCTGGGGCGTGGCGGCATGCAGACCAAGCTGCGTGCGGCGCGGCTGGCGGCGCGTTCCGGCGCGCATACCATCATCGTTGGCGGTCGGATTGAGCGGGTGCTGGATCGTCTCAAGGCGGGCGAGCGCATCGGTACGCTGCTGTCGCCTGAGCGTGGCATGCTGGCGGCGCGCAAGCAGTGGCTGGCGGGGCATCTTCAGACGCGCGGTACCCTGGTGTTGGATGCTGGTGCGGTTTCAGCGTTGTCCCAAGGCAACAAAAGCTTGCTGCCGGTGGGTGTAAAACTGGTCCAGGGCAGCTTCCGCCGTGGCGAAATGGTGGTGTGCGTGGCGCCGGACGGTCGTGAGATTGCCCGTGGCCTTGCCAACTACAGCGCCCTTGAGGCGCAGAAAATCATCGGGCAGTCGTCTGAGGCGATTGTCGGTCTGTTGGGTTACATGGCTGAGCCGGAGCTGGTTCACCGGGATAACCTGATTCTGGTTTAAGTAAAAAGGAAGTCTCGATGCGCGTAATGAAGGGATTGCTCGGTTTGCTGCTGGCGATGCCGTTGCTGGCGTCGGCCGAAGAGATTGGCCAGGTGTCGACAGTGTTCAAGTTTGTCGGCCCCAATGACCGGATCGTGGTCGAGGCCTTTGATGACCCGAAGGTGGATGGCGTGACCTGCTACCTGTCTCGCGCCAAGACGGGCGGGGTAAAGGG
>NZ_JACARS010000123.1:0-4548 GCF_013386485.1 Pseudomonas sp. P7758
AAAAAGCCCGCTCAATGAGCGGGCTTCCTGTGGTACCTGGCGTTCAGCGTTCCAGGTGACCGAATATGGCGCAGCGGACGGGACTCGAACCCGCGACCCCCGGCGTGACAGGCCGGTATTCTAACCGACTGAACTACCGCTGCGCGTAACACATAAAGCGAATGGTGGGTGATGACGGGATCGAACCGCCGACATTCTGCTTGTAAGGCAGACGCTCTCCCAGCTGAGCTAATCACCCTTCACTTTCGGTGTGGGGCGCATTCTATAGCATTTTTCCGTAATGTCATGATTTAAATGCAATTTATTTAAAATATTTTGTCTTCGACCCCGCGCACCCCGCAAAACCGGCGCTTTGGGTGCAAACGCGAGTCTATTGCGTTTGCCCAAGCCTTGGCCCCACAATTAACAATTATTCTCAATAACACCTGGGCCGGGCCTTATGTCTGTGGGTGAACCGCCGTTCCAACGGGAGATTACCGAGCTGTACAGCGAGCATCACGGCTGGCTGTTCACTTGGTTGCGCCGAAAACTGGGCTGTACCCATAACGCCGCCGACGTGGCGCAGGACACCTTCGCGCGGATTCTGCACGCCCGCGAGTCGGTGACCGCCATCCGCGAACCCCGCGCCTATTTAAGTACCACCGCCAGGCGGCTGATCATCGACCAGGCACGGCGCAAGCAGATTGAGCACGCCTACCTTCAGGAATTGATGCTGACGGTGGAAACCCTGGAAGGTTTCCAGTCGCCCGAACAGATCCACACCACCCTGGAAGCCCTCGAGCACATTGCCTTCATGCTGGAAGGCATGCACGACAATGTGCGTCAGGCGTTTGTGCTGTATTACCTCGAAGACCTGACCCAGCAGCAAATCGCCCGCCACCTGAAATTGTCGGAGCGTACGGTACGCAAGTATTTGATCCAGGCCCTGCTGCATTGCAGCCACAGCGTGGATATCTGAACCGCACATGCCCGCCTCCCGCCAACAGATCGATGAACAAGCCGCCGAATGGATGATTCGCCTGCACGAAGGTGAATTGACCGAGGCCCAGCGCCAGGCGTTCGAGCGCTGGAAGCAGCAAGGCCCGCAACACACCGCATCAGCAGCGCGCATGGAAGATGTGATTGCGCGGATGCAGGCCCTGCGCGGGCAAAAGGCACCGGCCCGGGCGGCCTTGAGTGCGGCCTTTCCCCGGCATGGGAAGGCGCGCAAAAACTACGTCCGCGCGTTGGTACTGGCCTGCAGCCTGGGCCTTCCCGCCATGGCGCTGCTCTACAGTCCTTATCCACAACAATGGATGGCCGATGTGCACAACGGCCCCGGCGAATGGAAAACCCTGCGGCTGGCGGACGGCTCGACGCTGACCCTGAACGGCATCAGTGCGGCGAATCTGCATTTCGACAGCCGGCAGCGCCGCATCGAATTGCTGCAAGGCGAGATCCTGGTGGAAGTGGCCCACGATGGCGAACGGCCATTTGTGGTGCAGACCGCCCAAGGCACCCTGCGCGCCCTGGGTACGCGATTTGTGGTCAGGCGCGAGGATGACGTTACGGTGCTGAGCATGCTCGAATCCCGCGTGGCGGCAAAAAGCGCGAACGGGCAGCAGACACTGGAAGTTGATGCGGGCTCGCAGGCGCGACTCAGCAAAGATGCCGTGCGGCTCTCGGGCAGCATCGATACGGCGAGCATCAATGGGGCCTGGCGCCGCCATCAACTGGTGGTGGATAACCGACCGTTGCCGGAAGTGCTGGATGAGATCGCCCGTCACCGTTCGGGCCGCTTGCAGTTTGATCGCGCCGCACTGGCCAGTCTCAAGGTCTCGGCCGTACTTCCCCTGGATGACACCGACCGCACCTTGCAGATGCTGGCTCAAACCCTGCCGATCACGCTGAAAACCTTTACGCCGTGGCTGATAATCGTCAGCCCGGATACCGAGAGCAAAAAATAATTATTCGCATTGCTTCCGCTTTTTTTCGGGTTGCCCGTCAAGGAAGGTATACCGATGACTAAAGGACTGCCCTCACCATGCCCTTCCCTTCCAAGCCTCGCAGACGCCTGCTGAGCAGCGCGCCGCTGACCCTCACACTGCTCGCGACGACGCTGCTCAATACCCACTTGGCCCAGGCCGAAACGGTAGCCGTTGCGGCCCAAGCCTACGACATACCTGCCGGGCCGCTGGGCGCCACACTTAACCAGTTCGCCCAGCAAGCGGGCGTGGCTATCGTGTTCCAGTCCCAGAACCTGCAGGGGCTGAATGGGCCGGGGCTGAAAGGCACTTATAGCGTGGACGCAGGGTTCGACAGGCTGTTACAGGGCAGCGGCTACCGCGTGATCAAAGGTGATCAGGTGTACGCGCTCGAAGCTGACCCTGCCGCCACCGACGCCATGGAACTAGGCCCGACCCAGGTCAGCTCCAACCAGTTGGGCAACGTTACTGAAGGGACTGATTCCTACACTCCAGGCAGCATCGCGACTGCGACGCGGCTGGTGCTGACCCCCAAGGAAACCCCGCAATCGGTGACCGTCGTCACCCGCAAACACATGGATGACTTCGGCCTGAACAACGTCGACGACGTGATGCGCCACACCCCGGGCATCACCGTGTCGGCCTTCGACACCGACCGCACCAACTATTACGCCCGCGGATTCTCCATCAACAACTTCCAGTACGACGGCATTCCTTCCACCGCGCGCAACGTCGCCTATTCGGCGGGCAATACCCTGAGCGACATGGCGATCTATGATCGGGTCGAAGTGCTTAAAGGCGCCACCGGCCTGCTCACGGGTGCCGGCTCATTGGGTGCCACGATCAACCTGGTGCGCAAGAAACCCACGGCTGACTTCCAGGGCCATGTCAGCCTCGGCGCGGGCTCCTGGGACAACTACCGCAGCGAACTGGACGTCAGCGGCCCGATGACCGAAAGCGGCAACGTCCGTGGCCGGGCCGTCGCGGCGTATCAGGACAAGCGCTCGTTCATGGACCGTTACTCGCGCAAAAGCCCGGTGTACTACGGCATCATGGAATTCGACCTGTCCCCCGACACGATGCTGACCGTGGGCGGCGACTATCAGGACAGCCTGCCCACCGCCTCGAGCTGGTCCGGCAGTTTTCCGCTGATCAACGCCAATGGCGATCGCAATAGCGTAAAGCGCTCGTTCAACAACGCGGCCAACTGGAGCAGTTGGGAGCAATACACCCGTACCGCCTTCGCCATGCTTGAACATGACCTCGGCAACGGCTGGGTGACCAAACTGCAACTGGACCACAAGATCAACGGCTACCATGCACTGATGGCTTCGATTCAGGGTGACGAGCCCCGTGCAGACGGCACCGCACATGTCACTTCGCAAAAATACACCGGGGAAACCGTCAGCGACTCCGCCGACCTGTACGCAAGCGGCCCCTTCAGCCTGGGCGGCCGTGAGCATGAACTGGTGGTGGGCGGCTCCATCGGCATTTCGGACTGGAACGGCAAGGGCTACTGGAACCTCGCCCCCAACCTCGTCGACTTCAATAACTGGCACGGCCACGCCCCCCAACCTTACTGGGGCGCGCCGCAGCAATACATCGACGACACCATTCGCCAGACCGGCGCCTACATGACCACACGCCTGAACCTGGCCGATGACCTGAAGCTGCTGCTCGGTGGCCGCGTGGTCAATTACCACCTGACCGGCAATAACCCGTCCTACCGCGAGACCGGACGCTTCGTACCGTATGTCGGCGTGGTGTATGACCTGGATGAAACCTACTCGGTCTACGCCAGCTACACCGATATCTTCATGCCCCAGGAGAACTACAACCGCGACCGGCAAAACCAGTTGCTTGAGCCGGACGAAGGCCAAAACTACGAGCTGGGCATGAAGGCTGATTTCTTCGACGGACGCCTGAACGCCAGCGCAGCGTACTTCGAGGTCCATGAAAACAACCGCGCCGTTTCCGACGACGACTACAACAACCTGAAACCTACACCGCAGAACTATGCCTACAAAGGCACCAAGGCCGTCACCAAGGGCTACGAGCTTGAAGTGTCCGGCGAGTTGAGCCCGGGCTGGCAGATTCAGGCCGGCTACACCCACAAGGTGGTGCGTGACGACCAGGACCAGAAGATTTCCACGTTCGAGCCCGAAGACCAGGTCAAGCTGTACACCACTTATAAGCTCAAAGGCGACCTGGACAAGCTGACCGTCGGCGGTGGCGTGCGCTGGCAAAGCGTGGGCTGGCAGGACATCTACAACACCCCCCATGGCGGTTATGAAGAGTTCTCCCAGGAGGCGTACTGGCTGGTGGACTTGATGACCCGTTACCAGATCACCAAGAACGTGTCGGCGACGCTGAACGTCAACAACATCTTCGACAAGTCCTACTACACCAACATCGGCTTCTATAACTCCGCCGCTTATGGTGAGCCGCGCAACTTTATGGTCACCACCCGCTGGGATTTCTAAACCCAATCAAAAACGCCCCCGATCACTGCACATGATCGGGGGCGTTTTTTAGACCGGCGGTTTTAGCAAACCCCAGACAGCAAAAAGCCCGCTCAATGAGC
>NZ_JACARS010000124.1:0-7546 GCF_013386485.1 Pseudomonas sp. P7758
CAAGCCCCCTCGCCACAAGGTGTGGGTTGCCAGCTCTATCAACGGTGCAGGTCGAGGTCCGACGCCTCATGCCGCTCGCGCAGTTGCTCTGACGGCTCGCCCGACACGCGGTTGACCCGGCGCCCACGCTGCACCGCCGGCCGCGCTTCGATGGCATTGGCCCAGCGCACGACGTGCTTGTAATCCTGCACCGAGAGAAACTCCCCCGCCTCATACAAGCGGCCTTTCACCAGGCCGCCGTACCACGGCCAGATCGCCATGTCGGCGATGGTGTACTCATCCCCGGCAATGTATTCGTGCTCGGCCAATTGCTTGTCCAGTACGTCCAGTTGGCGCTTGGTTTCCATGGCGAAGCGGTCGATGGCGTATTCGATCTTGGTCGGCGCGTAGGCATAGAAATGCCCGAAGCCACCGCCCAGGTACGGCGCGCTGCCCATCTGCCAGAACAACCACGACAGGCATTCGGCACGGGCCGCCGGTTCGGTGGGCAGGAACGCGCCGAACTTCTCGGCCAGGTACTGCAGGATCGCACCCGACTCGAACACCCGAATCGGCTTGGGCCCGCTGCGGTCCAGCAGCGCGGGAATCTTCGAGTTCGGATTGACCCCGACGAAGCCGCTGCCGAACTGGTCGCCGTCACCGATCCTGATCAACCACGCATCGTATTCCGCCCCCTTGTGACCCAGGGCCAGCAGCTCTTCCAGCAGGATCGTGACCTTCTGGCCATTGGGCGTTGCCAACGAATACAGCTGCAACGGATGACGGCCTACCGGCAATTCCTTGTCGTGGGTCGCGCCGGCAATGGGCCGGTTGATGCTGGCGAAGGTGCCGCCGTTTTGGGTCTTCCAGGTCCAGACTTTTGGCGGTACGTAATCAGTCATGCCACTACTCCTTGGATTCAATGTTCACAACAACTAACGGCAGGCGCGAGCTTGCTCGCGAAAAACTCGAGGGCGCCGTGTTCTTTCAGGATGCCCGCGGTGTGGTCGACGACCTTCGCGAGCAAGCTCGCTCCTACAGGTTCTTTTGGGCCAGTTGGGCCATATTCCAGCCGCCACCCAGTGCCTTGATCAGCCCTACGTTGGCGCTTAACTGTTGAGTCTGCAGATCCAGCACCGTGCGCTGTGCCTGCAACGACGCTACCTGCGCCGTCACCACGTCCAGGTACGCCGCGCCACCCTGGCGATAGCGGGCCAGGGACAAGTCCTCGGCGTACTGCGCGGCTGCCGCCGCATCGCGCTGGTCAACCAGGGCGGTGTCGAGCCCGGAGATGATCGAGAGGTTGTTCTCCACCTGCTCGAACGCGGTCAACACTACACCACGATACTTGGCCGCGGCTTCATCGGTTGCCGCCTTGGCACTGTCCACCCCGGCCTGGCGCGCGCCGCCGTCAAAAATCGTCCCCACCAGCGACGGGCCAATTGCCCAGAAAATGTTGGGCGCGCTCAACAAGTGCGCGAATTCATCACTCTGGAAACCACCCTGGGCACTCAGGGTAAGGGCCGGGAACCAAGCGGCTTTCGCCACCCCTATGCGTGCATTGGCCGAGGCAATCCGGCGCTCGGCAGCGGCGATGTCCGGCCGACGCTGCAACAGCGTAGACGGTACACCGGTAGGCACGCCGGGCAAGGCGATATCCGCGACGCTTGGGGCAATCGCGTAGGTCGATGCGGACTCACCCAGCATCGCCGCTATCGAGTGTTCAAGCACTGCACGCTGCACCAAATTCTGGCTCAGCTGCGACTTGACCGTCGACAGTTGGGTACGCGCCCGCGCCACGTCCAGCCCGGAGACGATACCGCCGCCGTGCAAGCCTTCGGTCAGGCTCAAAGCCTTGGCATAGGCATCGCTGGTTTCCTGCAGTAACTGGTCTTGCCGGTCGATGCCACGCAGGCGGATGTAGCTGTCGGCCAATTGCGCCTGCAAGCTCAGACGCACTGAGGCCAGGTCGGCCTTGGCGGCCTGGGCGTCGCTGGTGCCGGCGGCAACGGTGTCGCGCACACGGCCCCAGAGGTCGACTTCATAGTCCAGCTCTACCCCCACTGTCCCGGAATCGTAAACATTCGGCGGGCTGGCCGAGCGCAGTGGCCGGGTGTCCGACTGGCGAATGCGCTGGGCATTGCTGGAACCGATCAGCTTTGGAAACAGCCCGGATTGCGCCTGGGCCAAAAACGCCTGGGCCTGGGAATAGTGAGCCAGTGCCGCGCTCAAGTCCGGGTTGCTTTGCAGCAACTGCTGCTCCATCGCATCCAGTTGCGAGTCCTTGTAGATGTGCCACCAACCGTCGCGACTTGCTTGGTCGTTCGGCGTGCCGACGGTCCACGGTCCCTGGGTATGGAACTGCGCGGCAATGGGTACCTCCGGCACGTCCAGCGGCGGCGCAAGATGGCAGGCGCCCAGGCCCAGGGTCGCGACCAATACCAGGCAAGTGCGCTTAGCCATGGGGTTTGGCCTCCACAGGATTGGCGGCCAGCTGCACCGAATCGTCGTCGGCCAGGCCGTCGGGCGGGGTGTCGATCACGCGGTCGGTGGCGACCAGGCCGCTGCCGATTTCCACGCTGTCACCGAAGTCCCGGGCGATGGTCACGGTCTTGAAGTGCACATGATTATTCGCGTCGAGGGTGGCCACGCGCATGCCCTTGTCATCGAACACCAGGGCGCTGGCAGGCAGGCGCAGCACGTCGGTCTGCACCGGCAAGGTGAACTGCACGCTGGTGTAGCCGCCCGGCAGCAGGCGGCTGCCGGGGTTGTCCACCAACAGTTGCACCAGGGTGCTGCCGGACGCGGCGTTCACCGCATCGGCAGTGGCGATCACCTTGGCGTTGAAGGTTTCACCGCGATACTCCGGCACGCTCAGACGCGCCACGGTGCCCACCTGGATCTGCGGCGCCGACGACTGCGGCACCTGCACATACACCCGCAGGCGGCTGACGTCGGAGACCGCGAACAGCTCTTTGCCGGTGGCACCACCGGCACTGATCAGCGCCCCCACATCGGTGGAGCGTGCAGTGACCACGCCGGCGAACGGCGCAGTCAAGCGCTGGAAGCCCTTGGTGGCAACCAACTGGTCGACGTTGGCCCTGGCCGCGACCACTTTGGCCTGCTTGGCAGTCAGGTCGCCGGTGCGCTCATCCACGTCCTGGCGCGACACCGAGTCCGACGAAAGCATTGCCTGCCAGCGCTTGGCGGTGGTCTGTGCCAGCGACTCGTCGGCCTGGGCCGAAGCCAGCACGGCCTTGGCTTGCAGCAGTTGCTGATCGAGCTCCGGCGTGTCGATTTCGGCCAGCAGTTGCCCGGCCTTCACGTGGTCGCCGATGTCGACGTTCCAGGTCTTGAGGTAGCCATTGACCCGGGCAAAGATCGACGCCCGCGAATACGCCTCAAGACGCCCCGGCAGGTTCAGGATCGGACCCTGGGGCTGCACGCTCGGGGTGATCAGGATCACGCTGGGCAACGCCTGGGCATCGGTCCAGGTTTTCAGGTCATGGGATTCGCTGGCGCGCACGCCGATGCCGAATACCACCACGGCAACCAGGACCACCAGCCCCAGCACCAGCCAGAGCAGACCACGGGATTTACGGCGGGGCGAACCCGGATTGGAAACGGAAGCAGACATGTCAAACCCCTTGAGTGGCGGTGGTCGCAAGCGTGGCGTGCTGACGCCGCCCGTGCACAAGACTGAAAATCAGCGGAACCAGGAACAACGTGGCAATGGTGGCGAAGGCCAGCCCGCCGATGACCGCGCGGCCCAGCGGGGCGTTCTGTTCGCCGCCCTCCCCCAGGCTCAGCGCCATCGGCGCCATGCCGATGATCATCGAAATCGCGGTCATCAATACCGGGCGCAGACGGGTAAAGCCGGCTTCAAGCGCCGCCTGCACCGCATCCCCGTGCACCGCGAGGCGTTCGCGGCAAAAGCTCACCACGAGGATGGCGTTGGCGGTGGCCACGCCCATGCACATGATCGCCCCGGTCAGCGCCGGTACCGACAGCGGCGTGTGGGTGATGAACAGCATCCACACGATGCCCGCGAGCGCCGCCGGCAAGGCGGTGATGATCACGAACGGGTCAGCCCACGACTGGAAGTTGACCACGATCAGCAGGTAGATCAGCACCACCGCGCCAAGCAGGCCAAACAGCAAGCCACTGAAGGCCGCGTTCATGGTTTGCACCTGGCCCTGCAACAGCACCTTGGAGCCGGTGGGCACTTCGCTGGCGTGGGCGGCGATGATCTTCTGGATGTCGGCGGCAACGGCACCGAGGTCGCGGCCCTGAATTGCGGTCAACACCTCGACCACCGGCTGGATGTCCGACTGGGTCACCACCGAGTTCGCGTGGCTGCGTTCGATGGACGCCAGGCCGCCGAGGGTCTGGTCTTGCGCCGAACCGGGGCTGCCGCTCAACGGCAGGTTATGCAGGGCGGCCAGGGTGTCGAGGCCGTACTGCGGGGTTTGCATCACAATCGGATAAGACACGCCGTTGGCCGGGTTGAGCCAGAACGTCGGCGCCACCTGGCTGGAACCCGCCAGGTTGACCACCAGGCTGTTGGTCACGTCGCGCTCGTTCAGGCCCACCAGTTGGGCCTGGGTACGGTCCACATCGATCTTGAACGTGGGCAGTTGCCGCGACTGCTGGATACGCGCATCCACCACACCCGGCACCCGCCGGATTTCCCGCAGCAACGTGCTGGCGTAGGTGAAGTTGGCGGGCAGGTTATTGCCGCTGACTTGCACATCCACCGGCGCCGAAGAACCGAAGTTGAGGATCTGCCCGACGATGTCCGAAGCCGGGAACGAGAACACCGCATTCGGGAATTCACGGGGCAGCCGCTCCCGCAGTTCGCGCATGTATTCGGCGGTGGGACGATGGCCTTCTTTCAGGCTGATCTGGATGTCGCTGTCCTGTGAACCCACGGTGCCGGTGTTGTTGTAGGCCACGTTGATCCCGCTGATGGCCAGGCCGATATTGTCGACGATGGCCGCCAGCTCCCGGGGCTCGATCACGTTATGAATGGTGTTCTCGATCTGCGAGACCAGCCGCGCATTGCTCTCGACCCGCGTGCCGATCGGTGCACGCACATGCAACAGGATCTGCCCGGAGTCGACGTCGGGGAAGAAGTTGCGACCCAGGAATGGCACCAGCGCAAACGACACGGCGACGAACGCCAGCATCGCGATCACCGCGATACGGCGGTGGTGCAAGGCACTCTCCAGTGCCCCGTGGTAAACCCCGCGAAACGCCTCGAACTGGCGCTCGAACCCGCGCTGGAATTTCACCAGCGGGTTGCTCGACGGCGCCACCACCGGCGTACCGTCCGCATGATGTTCGTGAGGCTTGAGCAGGTAATTGGCGAGGGTCGGCACCAGGGTTCGCGAGAGGATGAACGAGGCGATCATCGCGAAGATCACCGCTTCGGCCATCGGCACAAACAGGAAGCGCGCCACGCCTTCCAGGAAAAACATCGGCACAAACACGATGCAGATACACAGCAGCGACACGAACGCCGGCGTGACGATCTGCGCCGCGCCGTCGAGGATCGCCGTCTCCACCGGCTTGCCCTGTTCCAGGTGCCAGTTGATGTTTTCGATGGTCACCGTAGCGTCATCCACCAGGATCCCCACGGCCAATGCCAGGCCGCCGAGGGTCATGATGTTGAGGGTTTCGCCGAGCGCCGACAGCGTGGCAATCGACGACAGGATGGCCAATGGGATCGACGTGGCGATGATCACCGTGGAGCGCCAACTGCCGAGGAACAACAGGATCATCAGGCTGGTCAACGCGGCCGCTATGATCCCCTCACGGGCGACGCCGCTGATCGCCGAGCGCACAAACAACGACTGGTCGCCGATCAGGTCGATATTCAGGTTGGGCGGCAAGGCGCCTTTGTTGTCGGCCAGTTTGTCCTTGATCCCGGCGATCACCCCGAGGGTCGACGCCGAACCGGTCTTGAGCACCGGCAGCAGCACGGAGCGGTTGCCGTTGACATGCACGATGTTGGTCTGCGGCGGGTTGCCGTCACGCACCGTGGCCACGTCACGGATCAACACCGTGGTGCCGTCGGCGGTCTTGATCGGCAGGTTTTCCAGGTCGTGGAAGTCCGTCGGCGAGTTGTTCAGTTGCAGGTTGAACTCGTAGCTGCCGATCTTTTGCGTGCCCACCGGGGTGATCAGGTTCTGCGTGGCCAGGGCAGTGGCCACGTCCTGCGCCGAGAGACCACGGGCCTGCATGCGTGCGGAGTCGAGGTCGATCTGCACCTGGCGGGTCTTGCCGCCGAACGGGTATGGCAGTGCGGCACCGGGCACCGTGGTCAGCATCAGGCGCACGGTGTTGAGGCCCAGGTCACCGAGTTTCTGTTCGCTGAGGCCTTTGCCGGACAAGGCCAACTGCACGATCGGCACTGTCGAGGCGCTGTAGTTGAGGATCAGCGGCGGCGTGGTGCCCGGCGGCAGTTGACGCAGGATGGCCTGGGACACCGAAGTCATCTGCGCGTTGGCCGTACTGATGTTGACTCCCGGCTGGAAGAACACCTTGACGATTCCGTAGCCGTTCAGCGATTGCGCCTCGATATGGCGGATGTCGTTGACCGTGGTGGTCAGCACCCGCTCGAACGGCGAGGTGATGCGGCCGGCCATCTGGTCGGGCGGCAAGCCGGTGTACTGCCAGATCACGGCAATCACGGGGATGCGAATTTCGGGGAAGATGTCGGTCGGTGTACGCCAGGCCGCGAGCGGGCCCACAATCAGAATGAAAATAGCCAATACCAGGAAGGTATAGGGGCGCCGCAATGCGATGCGCACGAGGTTGAGCATAGATGTGATCCAGACAGGAAGTTGATGACTGAAGGAGGTACCGAACAGCGCTTCCCTCCTGCCCCGCCCGTCTGTGTTCCGGGCCAACTGCACTGACATCCGGTCAAAATAGAGGCATATGCCACGATATAGCGTTTAGTGGCATACGCAACTAATTTGTTGCAGCATGTGTCAATATTCATCTTGCCGGATTAACGTTCGGTTAACCCTTGATCTGTAGCGAGTGATCAGCCTGTGAAATGCGCACCGCCTGTCCTGAATAGCCCGAGCACCTGTTCCAACGGAGCCGTGCGGCGCGCGTCCCGTCGTATGGCGCAGATCTATGACGAGGCGTTTGCGCCGTTTGGTCTGAAGGCCACCCAGTATTCGCTGATGAACCACATCGCCAATGGGGACGCTCCGAAGATGCGCGACCTGGCGCAGTCGTTGGTGATGGATTTGTCGGCCCTGGGGCATACGCTCAAGCCGCTGGTGCGGGATGGGCTTGTGGTGTTGCGGGTGGATGAGTTGGACCGTCGCAGCCGGCGGGTGCTGTTGACCGACGCGGGGCAGCGTAAATACGAAGAGGCGCGGGTGGTGTCCAGGCAGATGGCGGTGCGGTTTGATGAGGTGTTTGGGGCTGAGGCGGCTTGCGAGTTGCGCAAGGCCATGGACTTTATTGCGTCTGATGAGTTTGCTCGGGCGTTGTTGGGTTAGGGGGCATATCCGTTATTTGGGTGATGGCTTGTATTGGTTCCGCT
>NZ_JACARS010000125.1:0-76194 GCF_013386485.1 Pseudomonas sp. P7758
CCGCAAAGCAGTCCGCGAGGCCGATCGCCTGCAATGTCACATGGGCCAGCTCCCGTGCATTGCGCGTCAGGATACCCAGGCGATAACCCCTCCCGGCCAATTCCCGCACCAACTCCACCGCCCCCTCCGCCGCCACCGAACCCAGCGCCAACTCACGCTCATGCGCAAGCAACCACGCATGCTTGGCCGCTGCTTCATCGGCGGGCAACGCCGCCAGGTGCGTAAGAATGTCGTCAGTCGCCGGAATATCCAGGGCCACGCGGATCGCCGCAAAATCATGCACGGCCACCGTCAGGGTGCCATCCATGTCGAACACCCAGTGCTTCACATCACTGAGGCTCATGCCCAGTCCTTGCGATGACGAATCAAGCCTTCCTGGGTGACCGATGCCACCAGTTGCCCGGCGCGGTTGTACACGCTGCCCCGGGAGAACCCACGGGAATTGCCGGCCCATGGGCTGTCCATGGCGTAGAGCAACCAGTCATCGGCACGCAGGTCGGCGTGGAACCACAGCGCGTGGTCGAGGCTGGCGACTTGCATGTCTTTCTGCCACACGGTCTTGCCGTGGGGCAGCAGCGAGGTGGTCAGCAGGCCGAAGTCCGAAGCGTAGGCCAGCAGGTATTTGTGCAGCGCCGGCGAGTCGGCCAGGGCGCCGTCCGCACGAAACCACACGTATTTGACCGGGTCGGACGGCTGCGGGTTGTACGGGTCTTTCTCGGTCACCGGCCTTACTTCGATCGGCTTGGGGCACAGCAGCTTTTCGCGCATGTGCTCGGGAATCAGATGCGCACGCTGCTGGGTCAGCTCCAGCTCCGACGGCAGGTTCTCCGGGCCGACCACCACGGGCATGGTGGTCTGGTGCTCGAAGCCTTCTTCGTCGTACTGGAACGAAGCGCTGCAGGTGAAGATCGGGTTGCCCTTCTGGATCGCCGTCACCCGGCGCGTGCTGAAACTGCCGCCATCGCGCACCCGGTCAACCGAATACACCACCGGCAACGCCGCATCGCCGGGGCGCAGGAAGTAACCGTGCAACGAATGCACATGCCGCGTCTCTTCAACGGTCTGGCTGGCCGCCGACAGCGACTGGCCGAGCACCTGGCCGCCGAACAGCTGGCGAAAGCCCAGGTCCTGGCTGCGGCCGCGAAAGAGGTTTTCCTCGATCGGTTCCAGGGTCAGCAGGTCCACCAGATCTTCCAACACTTGGCTCATAGAGCATCTCCTACAGCAATCTATTGGGCATTCCGGGCTGCTTATCCGTGCAGCGTGTCCAACCATTGGGCGCGGGTGATGCGATACAACACATGATGCCGCAAGGGGTCATCGGCTGCGACCTTGGGGTGTTCAAAATCTGCCAGGGGATCGTAATGCATACCGATGGCCTGCATGACTTTTTGTGATGGCAGATTGGCTTCAGTGGTAAACGAAACGATTTCGTCCAGCTTCAGCCGGTCGAAACCGCAGCGCAGGGCAGTCCAGGCGGCTTCGCTGGCGTAACCCAGGCCCCAGTGTTCCCTGGCCAGGCGCCAGCCGATCTCCACCGCCGGAGTGAACGGGGCCTCGAAGCTCACATTCAGCAAGCCGGTGAGGCCGATGAACTCGCCGCTGTCCTTGCGCTGCAAGGCCCACAGGCCAAAACCGTACTCGGCAAAATGGCCGCGAATACGCCCGATCAGCGCAGCACTTTCCAGGCGGCTCAAGGTGGCCGGGAAATACCGCATCACCTGCGGGTCGGCGCACATGCGCGCAAACTCCGGCAAGTCGGCATCGCTCCATTGGCGCAGCACCAGGCGTGCGCTTTCCAATTGCAGTATCGGCTCCATTGGTCCCCCTCCCTTGCCATGTGCGTGAGTGTAACGCGCTGTTAAGATCCGTCGCTGGTTCCCGTCAGAAATCGCCATGCCCTTGCCATTGATCTACCACGACGACTACAGCCCCGAGTTCCCGGCAGACCACCGCTTCCCCATGGATAAATTCCGCCTGCTGCGTGACCACCTGGTGGAGAGCGGCCTGACACGGGACAGCCAACTGCTGCGCCCGGAACTCTGCCCCGCCGAGATTCTGGCCCTGGCCCATGAACCTGGGTATATCGAACGCTACATGAGCGGCGAGTTGTCGCGCGAAGACCAACGGCGCCTTGGCCTGCCTTGGAGCGAAGCCCTGGCCCGGCGCACCGTGCGCGCGGTGGGCGGCTCGTTGCTGGCCGCCGAGCGGGCCCTGGAGCACGGCCTGGCCTGCCACCTGGCCGGCGGCACCCACCACGCCCACTACGATTACCCGGCGGGTTTCTGCATCTTCAATGACCTGGCCGTGATCAGCCATTACCTGCTGGCCAGCGGGCGGGTCAACCGGGTGCTGATCTTCGACTGCGATGTGCACCAGGGCGACGGCACCGCACGCATCCTCCACGACACCCCGGATGCAATCACCGTGTCCCTGCACTGCGAAAAGAACTTCCCCGCGCGCAAGGCGCAAAGCGACTGGGACATCCCGCTGCCCATGGGCATGGGCGACGCGGACTACCTCAAGGTGGTCGACGATGCCCTCAACTACCTGCTGCCGCTGTATCAGCCCGACCTGGTGCTGTATGACGCCGGCGTGGATGTGCACAAGGACGACGCCCTCGGCTACCTCAAGCTGACAGACCAAGGCGTCGCCGCCCGCGATGAAAGCGTGATGCGGCACTGCCTGGGCCGCGATATTCCGGTGGTCGGGGTGATCGGCGGCGGCTACAGCAAAGACCGCCCTGCCCTGGCCCGTCGCCACGGGATCCTGCACCACAGCGCGCAGCGCGTCTGGACGTCATCAGGCTGTCATTGAGTTATGCGCGTTACCCACAATCGCTGTGGAACTGCCTGTGGATAACCTGAGTGAAAGCCCCTGCAGGCCATAAGCCGCCTGGCCTGCAGAAGGCTGTATGTTTTTTGATCAGGCAGCATGAGCATCCTCGGGTAGAATGCTCGGCCTACTTTGCCGAACCGCAGTTATCCCCATGCCCCAGACTCAAACCGCATCTCACGTCATCATCATCGGCGGCGGCCCGGCCGGGCTGATGGCCGCCGAAGTGTTGAGCCAGGCCGGGATCCGGGTCGACCTGTACGACGGCATGCCCTCGGTAGGCCGCAAGTTCCTGCTGGCGGGCGTGGGCGGCATGAACATCACCCATTCCGAACCTTACCCGGCGTTTCTGGCGCGCTATGCCGAACGGGCGCCGTGCATGGCGCCGTTGCTGCGCCAGTTCGGTGCCGATGCGTTGTGCGAATGGATACACGGGCTGGGGATTGAAACCTTTATCGGCAGCTCCGGCCGGGTGTTTCCTACTGACATGAAAGCCGCCCCGCTGCTGCGGGCCTGGCTCAAGCGCCTGCGCGACCAGGGCGTAGTTATCCACACCCGCCATCGCTGGCTGGGCTGGAATGCCGACGGCAGCCTGCTTATCCACAGCCCCGAGGGCGACAAAAGCGTACGCGGTGATGCGGTGTTGCTGGCCTTGGGCGGCGGCAGTTGGTCGCGCTTGGGCTCGGATGGGGCGTGGCTGAAGTTGCTGGAAGACAAAGGCGTGCCTTACGCGGCGTTGCAACCGAGCAACTGTGGCTTCGAGGTGTCGGCCTGGAGCGAGTTGATGGTCAGCAAATTCGCCGGGGCACCGCTGAAAAACGTCGCCATTGGCCTGGCAGACGACAAGCCACGGCTGGGGGAATGTGTGGTCACCGCCACGGGCATCGAAGGCAGCCTGATCTATGCGTTGTCGGCACCGATTCGTGAGGCGATCAACCGGGATGGATCGGCCACGGTGCACATTGACCTGTTGCCGAGTAAGCCACTGGACAAGGTGATCGCAGCGCTGAGCAAGCCGCGCGGCTCACGCTCGATGAGCAAGCATTTGCACAGTCAGTTGGGATTGGATGGGGTGAAGGCGGCGCTTTTGCGCGAGCTGGCACCGGCGGAGCACTTCAATGATCCGGCGCAGCTGGCGGTGGATATCAAGGCGCTGCCGCTGACGCTGGTGAAAACCCGGCCAATGGATGAAGCCATCAGTACCGCAGGCGGCGTGCCGTTTGAGGCGCTGGATGAACGCTTGATGATCAAGCAATTGCCGGGCGTTTTTTGCGCAGGCGAGATGCTGGACTGGGAAGCGCCGACGGGCGGGTATTTGCTGACGGGGTGTTTTGCCAGCGGGCAGGCGGCAGGGCGCGGTGTTCTTGAGTGGTTGAGGCCGGCCACCCCGGCATGACCCACTCACCCCATCACCGCCCGGCAGCAAAGTTACCTCTGACTCAACTGGCTGTTAGATCGGGATAGGCACGTTTAAAAGCTGTTACTTGCTTCTGCAGGAAAGCATCCTCTTCAGGCAGTAAAATTTTCAGATTTTCTATATAACCTGAATACGCACTGAAGAGTCTGGAAGGATCGCCGTGTTTCAAATCGTTCCATTCCTGCTTGAAGGCGTAGCTGAGTTTCTGGCCCTCTTCCTGACTGGTATAAAGCATATCCTGTAGATACTTATCCAATGGCGCCCTTATCTCAGGACTGATCGAATAATTAGCCTCATACAACGACATCAACTCTCTGAACGAATGGATTGCCTGCCCATACTCGCCGCGCGCCGCATGGTCTTCAACCCGGGACCTTAATTCGGCCACACGCAACTCTACCTGCTTGAAAGCTTTCTCGTCAGCGGCCTTGCCTTTCTTGATTTCGCCGTCTACAACAACGCCGCCGATAATGCCCGCCGCCGCCAGGACCGGCAAAACAAAAGGTACTAAAAACACAGCCATATCTACATCTCCATCTAAGTTCGCCATTCAGAAATCAGTTTCTGACTCAACCTCAGTGGAAATGAAGCATTTTAAGTTCCAGCACTTAAACACGGCGACAATTACAAAAAATATCCAAATCACAAGCAATAACTCATCAAGGATGACGAGGCACAACTTGACGCGAGCGGAATTGCTCCGCTCACGATAGTCACTATGCGTTTACTTGATAACCAACAAGCCCTACTTCTTTTTCCGCGGCCCGGTGTTAAACACGGGCACCTTACGCACTGGCTTGATCGAAGGCTCGACCGGCGTCGCCTCCCCGCTGTCCACCCACTTGCCCAGGTTGCGCTTGCCACCACCGCCGCCCGAAGCCTTGGGTTTCTTCGGCTTTTTCGGCTTCTTCACCACCTGACCAGTGGCATCGGTATCCGGCACACGGTGCTCCGGTTCGAAGTCCTGCTCCATCTTCCGGGTCAACGTCTGACGGGTCAGCATCTCGATGGCCGACAGCATGTTCACTTCATCGGCGCACACCAGGGAAATCGCCTCACCGGTGTTGCCCGCACGACCGGTACGGCCGATGCGGTGGATGTAGTCCTCGGCCACGATCGGCAGGTCAAAGTTGACCACCAGCGGCAAGTCTTCGATATCCAGGCCACGGGCCGCCACGTCGGTGGCCACCAGGATCTGCACGTCGCTGCTCTTGAAGCGATCCAGCGCACGCTGGCGCGTGGCTTGTGGCTTGTCGCCGTGAATCCCGTCGGCATTGATGCCCAGGCCCTGGAGTTTTTCCACCAGCGCGTCCACACCGTTACGGGTTTTGGCGAACACCAGCACCTGCTTCCAGCGGCCCTTGCGCATCAGGTGCACAAACAGCTCGGCCTTGCGCTTCTTGTCCACCGGCACCACCCATTGCTTGACGGTGTTGGCGGCGACGTTGCGCGGGCTGACTTCGACGGTCAGCGGGTCGTTGAGCATCTGCCCGGCCAACTGGCGGATCTCGTCGGAGAAGGTTGCGGAGAACAGCAAGGTCTGGCGCTTTTTCGGCAGCATGCGGTAGATGTTCGCCAGTTCTTCGGAGAAGCCCAGGTCGAGCATGCGGTCGGCTTCATCCAGCACCAGGGTTTGCAGCTGGTTGAGTTTCAGCGCGTTCTGGCGGAACAGGTCGATCAGGCGGCCAGGGGTGGCGACCAGCACATCAACGCCTTTGCGCAGCTTCATCATCTGCGGGTTGATGCTCACGCCGCCGTACACGGCGTAAGTGGTCAGCGGCACGTTTTGGGCGTACTCGGCGACGCTCGCATGAACCTGCTCGGCCAGTTCGCGGGTCGGGCACAGGATCAGCGCGCGCACCGAGTTGGCGCTGACTTTCGGCCCTTCCATGGTCAGCAGTTGCAGCAGCGGCACGGCGAAACCGGCGGTCTTGCCGGTGCCGGTCTGGGCCGCAGCCATCAGGTCACGGCCTGCCAGCACCGCCGGAATGGCTTGCGCCTGCACCGGCGTCGGGGTCTGGTAGCCAAGCGTCTCAAGGGCGCGCAGCAAGGGTTCGATCAGGCCAAGTGTGGCGAAAGTCATGGAAATACCGTAGGAAAAAGTCAGCGCAAGGTCGCAATGCGCGGCAGTTTACCTTATTTCCGGTTTTGGCTTTCGCCACTGTGGCAGGCTGATCAGCAGCACCGCGCTGATAATCACCAACATCGCCAGGGCTTCCTCCGTGCCGATGGTCTCACCGACAAACACAATCCCGAGCAACACCGCCACCGCCGGGTTGACGTAGGCATAGCTGGTGGCCGCCGCCGGGCGTACGTGCTTGAGCAGGTACATATAGGCATTGAAGGCGATGATCGAGCCGAACACGGTCAAGTACGCCAGGGCCAGCCAGCCTTCCAGCGGCGGCATGGCTTGCAGGTGTTCGCCGCTGACGGCACTGAGCAACAGCAGCACGAAACCTGCGATCAGCATCTCCGCCGCACTGGCCATCGCGCCTTGAGGCAGCGGCAAATGCTTGCTCCACACCGAACCAAAGGCCCAGGCCGCCGCCGCAAAGATCAGCAAGGTCGCACCGGTGGGGCTCGATTGCAGGTTGGAGCCCATATTGAGCATGGCGATACCGATAATCCCCAGCACCACCCCGGCCCATTCCAGACGGGTATTGCGCGCGCCCCAGAAATAACCACAGAGCAAGGTGAACAACGGCACCGTCGCCACCGCCAACGCGGCCACGCCGGAAGCCACGCCCGTATGTTCGGCCACACTGACCGCACCGTTACCGAAGGTCAGCAGCAAAATGCCGATCTTGCCGGCGGCCTTCCACTGCACCCACGTCGGCGCCGGCGCCCCGCGCCAGCGCAGGAAGGCATACATCAGCGCACCCGCTGTCATAAAGCGAATCCCCGCCAGCAACAGCGGCGGCCAGTACTCCACACCAATGCGAATCACCAGGTAGGTAGACCCCCAGATCACATACAACGCAAAAAAGGCGGCGATCAACGGTAAGGGAAAGCGACGTGGGCCAGGCATTGGGCAGCTCTGTGGCAGGACAAGGGAGCGTTATTTTAGAAATCCCCGGCCGTAAACATAAGTTACAAAACCTGTTTAAAGCGCCAGTACACTTTTCAAAACATGGTTATCAAGGCTATAAACCGTGCTTTCGAAAGCTATGCATTCCCGGGGCCTTATCATGGACAAATACGACCGTATGCTTCTCAGCGCCCTGCTGGAAGACGGCCGCGCGTCCTACGCGCAACTGGCGCGCACCGTGAACCTGTCCGCACCCGCCGTGGCTGAGCGAGTGGCGAAACTGGAAGCCAGTGGTGTGATTACCGGGTATCAGGCCAAGGTCGACCTGTCGAAGGTGGGGTTGCCGATCCAGTGCGTGATTGAGTTGCGGTTGACCAATCATGGGAGCCAGAAGGTTTACGACGCGCTGTCGGAAATTCCCGAGTTGACTGAATGCCATCGGGTGACGGGCGATCCATGCGTGATCATGCAGGCGGCGGTGGGCTCGATGCCGGAGCTGGAGAACCTGATCAATCGGGTGGCGAAATTCGGGTTCAGCAAGACCTCGATCATCTTGTCGAGCGCGATAGAGCGGCGGGTGCCGTTGGGGCAGTTGGAGGGGAATGGGAAGAGTGGCAACTGAACACGCCGCTCTGCAGCTCGTTCCCACGCTCTGCGTGGGAACGCATCCGGTGACGCTCTGCGTCACGACTTCAAGAGCGGACGCAGAGCGTCCAGGGCGGCATTCCCACGCGGAGCGTGGGAACGTTCGCCATAGTTGACCGAGTTGCCTGAAACACCCTCGCTCAACTGTGGGAGCTGGCTTGCCTGCGATGACGTCAGTAGCTTCACTGATTCGAAGGTGGTGGTGGATCGGTCGCTGGACTGCTTACAGCCTCAATAACACCGCAAAACTAATGTGGGAGCGGGCTTGCTCGCGAATGCGGTGTGTCAGTCAGCGCATGTGTTTGCTGATACTCCGTATTCGCGAGCAAGCCCGCTCCCACATTTGGATCTTCGTCATGTTGAAGATGGAGTTCTGCTCAAGCGACTTAGAACCCGCGATGCTTCTTCAGATGATCATTGATCTTCGCCGCCGGAACCTTCTGCAGGCTGCACAGCAATTCGTGTGACAACTCCCGCAACCCGTGGGTGCGCCGCAGTTCCTCGGCCAGGTGAGCGGTAAGGTTCGCCGCCATCTCCGCATCCGCCATCGCCCGGTGGGCCTTGCCGGTGTGGGGCAGTTGGGCAAACGAGGTCAGGGTACCCAGCTTGTGGTTCGGCGCCGCCGGCATCAAGCGTCGCGCCAGCAATAGCGAACAGGCAAACTTCTGCAAACGCGTACGCCGGATCAACCCCAGCTCGAAATCCCAGAACTTCTGGTCAAACGCGGCGTTGTGGGCCAGCAGCGGCGTGGTGCCGACAAACTCGTTCACCTCGTTCATCACCCGCTCCGCCGACGGTGCGGTGCGCAGCATGGCGTTGCTGATGCCGGTCAGTTGCTCGATAAACCCCGGCACACGCACACCAGCGTTCATCAGGCTCTGGTAGCGATCCACGATCTGGCCCTGCTCCAGGATGACCACGGCGATTTCCGTGGCCCGGCAGCTGCTGCTCGGCTGGATGCCGGTGGTTTCAAAGTCGATGACCGCTATACGTTCCAAACCTGTTCCAACTCCGTCAAAAATCTATTTAAGCAGCAACGCGCCTTCAATCGGCACGTAGCGGCTGGCGGCGCGTATCAATGAGTTGGCCGTCAGCCCCGGCACGCCGTAGGCCACGGCTTCGACGCCGTGCTTGCTGATGATGCGGTCCAGCAGCATGTCGAAATCACCGTCGCCGGAGGCCAGCACCACTTCGTCGACATGGGCGGCGGCGTCCATGATGTCGATGGTGATGCCCACGTCCCAGTCGCCCTTGGCCGAGCCGTCGCTGCGCTGGATGTAAGGCTTGAGCTTCACGGTAAAACCCAGGTTGCGCAGGATCTGCTGGAACTGCTGTTGCTTGCTGTCGCCACGGTCGATGGCATAGGCATACGCCTCGATAATCTGCCCGCGCTGGCTGATGTCAGCCCACAGCGCCGCGTAGTTGAAGTGACAGCCGTACGCCTGGCGCACGGTGTAGTAGAGGTTTTGTACATCGGCGAACACGGCTATCTTTTTCACCGCAAATCCTCATGACACGCGCATGGACCCCGGACTCAAGGGCCCGGAAAGGTTGCCAGTATGCCAGCCACAAGGGAGTTTCCGAGAAAAATCAGCCCGGGGCGACGAAGCGCCCCGGTTGAGTGTGGGTCAGACGAAGGAATCGTCGTCGCCAAAGGAGGAGGAGTCGTCGGAATAGTCGTTGTCGGCGAAGCTGTCGGAGGCGTTATCGCTGCCCCAGCTGTCGTTGCCGGCATATTTCTGGTCGTCGTTGCCCCAGTTGCCGTTGTCGCTTGCCGGGGCCGGCTCTTCGCGGATGATCTCTTCAACCACTTGCGGTTGTTGCGAGTTGTGGCTGAACAGGCTGCTGATGCCTTCTGCCAGCATCACACCACCGGCCACGCCAGCTGCGGTTTTCAGGGCGCCGCCGAGGAAACCGCTGCCAATCGGCGCTGCGGGTGCCTGTTGTGGCTGCTGATAGTTCTGCTGGGGAGCACCGTAGTTCTGCTGCGGCGCAGGTTGCCCGCCAAACGACGGACGCGCCGGTTCACGCCAGCCACCGCCCGACGACGCCGGTGCGCTCTGGGTCGGCTGCGGGTCACGGGAACCGCCGCCGAAAATGCTCGACAGGAAACCGCCACTGCTCGGTGCAGGCTGCGCCGCCTGGGACCTGGCCTGTTGCAGTTGGTCCTGCAACTCCTGGATCTGCTGGGCCTGCTGCTTGTTCTGCGCATCGAGGCTCTTGATCGCGTGCTCTTGCACCAGAATCGACTGGGTCATGTAGTACGCAGCGGCCGGTTGGCGAGTGACGTGTTCCTTGATCCGCGCTTCAGCCTGGGCGTCGCGGGGGGCTGAGTCCGTTTCGGCTTGCTGCAACCGTGAAAACAGTCCGTCGATCAGGGTTTGTTCTTCGCTGTTCATGGCGACCTCGTTAGATTGCCGGTAGAAATCTTCGCCTTGCGCACGATGTGCAAGGTACAACCCAGTTATGGGGCTGTTGCTGATTGTTTCAATGGTCTTTACGCAAGGTTTACGTTTGCTTGCATCTGCTCATGATCGGTTAAAGTAACGCCCTTGCTTTTCGGCCTGTGAAGACCCTGATGAATCCGTTAGACGTATTGCGCGACTCCTTCTTCTTTTTCAAGCGCAACCTGGGCGCCATCGTGCAGTTGTGCCTGCCACTGGTGATCCTCGAAGCCCTGCTGCAACAGGTGCTCGACCACACGCTCGGCCCAGACGCGTTTCCCGGTTACAGCGTGGTGATCGGGCTGCTGGTGTACCCGCTGTACACCGGCGCACTGATCCTGTTCCTCGACGCCCGCACCCGGGGAGAATCGCCGCGCACCCTGGATGTGCTGGCCATGGCCCTGACCCTGTGGCCGCGCTTTGCCCTGCTGACGGCAATCAGCACGCTGCTGATCCTGCTGGGCCTGTCGCTGTATTTCCTGCCCGGCCTGTGGCTGATGGTGGTGCTGGCTTTCGCCGAATACCTGCTGGTGCTGCGGGGCATGTCGGCGCTGTCGGCCATGAAGGAAAGCCTGCGCCTGACCCGTGGGCATTTCTGGCGGATCCTGGTGTGCCTGCTGTGCGTGATGACCCCGCTGTGGTTGCTCAAGGGCGCCAGCGTGGCGGTCTATCCGGACCCGAACCCGCTGCTGGGCCTGCTGATCGACAGCGCACAGAGCTTCCTGCAACTGTTCACCAGCGTGGTGTTGTTCCGCCTGTTCATGTTGATTGGTGGCGACGCCGACGCGCGGTGATATGCTCCGGGCCTGTCCTGCAACGCCATAAGCCGAGCCGATGACCCGACTACTGCGCATTACCTTGCTGGGCCTGCTGATCCTCGCGGCCCTGCTGACCGGCTTGATCTACAGCCTGACCTGGCGCCCTGCCGACAAGGAAACCCTGCCCATCCGCTGCGTCGCGCCCCGTGCGCCGACCCTGCTGCCTGGGCAGGCGCTAAAGGTCATGACCTGGAACGTGCAGTACCTGGCGGGCAAGAACTACGTGTTCTGGTACGACACCCCGGACGGCAGCGGCCCGGACGACCGCCCGACCGTTGAAGACATGGCTTCAAGCCTCGACGAAGTGGCGCGGGTGATCCGCGACGAGCAGCCCGACATCCTGCTGTTGCAGGAAGTCGACGAAGGCGCCAAGCCTTCCAGCTACCAGGACCAACTGGCCTTGCTCCAGGAGCGCCTGGCCGACCTCTACCCGTGCAGCGCCCAGGCCTTCGACTGGAAAGCCGACTTCGTGCCCGACCTGCATATCTTCGGCAGCGTCGGCCGCAAGCTGGTGACCATGAGCCGCTACCAGATCGAACACGCCGAGCGCCTGCAATTGCCGGTGGCACGCGCCAACCTGATCAGCCGTCAGTTCCAGCCCAAGCCCGCGTTATTGCTGACCTACCTGCCGTTGAGCGATGGCGGCCAGTTGGCCGTGCTCAATACTCGCCTGGACGGCGCGGCCCCCGGGCACAACGCCGTGCTGGAACAGGTGCAGGCGACCGTCAAGCTGGTGGATAAATTCGAGAGCCGTGGCACGCCATGGCTGATGGGTGGGGATTTCAACCTGCTGCCGCTCGGGCAATTCCTGCGCCTGGACCCCGGCAAGCGCGGGCAATACTCGCCGGACAGTGAGCTGCACCTGCTGTGGGAAAAGTACCCGATGATCCCGAGCAACAGCCAATCCAGCGGGATTGACCGGGACAAGTGGCTGACGTATTTCCCGAATGACCCAACCGTAGAGGGGCCGGATCGTACGCTGGATTACCTGTTCCACAGCTCGCGCATCAAGAAGGTTGAGAGCAAGGTGCGCCAGAGCGATACGGTGCGTATCTCCAATCATTTGCCGGTGATTGCGCGGTTCCTGTTGCCCGCCGCGCAGTAAGCCACGCGGCGAAACAGTGTGGGAGCTGGCTTGTGTGGGAGCCGGGCTTGGCCGCGATGCAGACACCTCGGTCTATCCGACAGACCGAGGTGATGCCATCGCAGGCAAGCCAGCTCCCACATTAGATCTGCGATGTACTTACTTTCTCGGCTTGATCCGGGCAGTCGGTTCAGCAATCAACGGATCATCCGGCCAGTAATGCTTCGGATACCGCCCCTTCAAATCCTTCTTCACCTCGGCGTAAGTACTGCGCCAGAAGTTCGCCAGGTCCTGCGTCACCTGCACGGGCCGTCTGGCCGGCGACAACAGGTGCAGCTTGACCACCTGCCGCCCGCCGGCGATCCGCGGCGTATCCGCCAGCCCGAACAATTCCTGCAAGCGCACCGCCAGAATCGGCGGCTGCTCGCTGTAGTCCAGCCGCACCGACGAGCCCGACGGCACCTTCAGATGGTGCGGCGCCAGCTCGTCCAACCGCGCCGGCAACGGCCACGGCAGCAGGTTATGCAGGAAGCTGGAAATATCCAGATTGGCGAAATGGCTCAGGCGCGACACCTTGCCCAGGTAAGGCATCAACCAGTGTTCCAGGCTGGCAAGCAAGGCGCTGTCGCTGACATCCGGCCATTCACTGGCCTTGCCGCTATCCAGACCACGCAGCAGCATCACCCGCGCCTGCCATTGGCGCAGCTCCGGGGTCCAGGGCAGCAGTTCCAGGCCTTTGCGCCGCACCAGGTTGACCAGCGCCTGGCTGCGGGCGGATTCGTCGAGGCCGGTCAGCGGCTCGCGGCTGAGCACCAGTTCGCCGACCTTGCGCTGGCGTTCGGCCCGCAGCACGCCCTCGCGTTCGTCCCAATCGAGTTGGTCGACATTGCGCACCTGTTCGGCCAATACCGAGTCGAACAACGCCGGATCAAAATCCGCCGCGAGGTAAATCCGTTCTTCACGCTGGCCCTGGCGGCTGCCCAGATCGGCAATCACCAGCCAGGGTTGCTTCATCAGGCTGTCGGCTTCGGCGAACAACGCGGCACGGCCGTTGGCGAGGCGGTATTCGGCACCGCCCGCCCGCCGTTGCTGGGCGACGCGGTCCGGGTAGGCCAGCGCCAGCAACGCGCCGAGCCAGCGCGGATGATCGGGATCAGCCACCGGCTGCTCTGCCTTGCCTCTTAAATAGCCACGGTATTGCCGCGCCAGTTGGCGGGCACGCTGCACACCGCCCTGGGTGCCACGGGCCTTTTCTTCACCGGATAACAGGGCCAGGCGGCTGTGCAAATCCGCACCGGCACCACGCAGGATATCGCGCTCACCCAACAGTGCCGCCACGTCACAGGCCATGCTCGCCAGGCCCAGATCCTGACCACGCAGCAGCAAATGAGCGATTCGCGGGTGCGCCGGCAACCCGGCCATTTTCTGGCCGTGGGCGGTCAGCTTGGTATCGCTCAACGCCCCGAGGCGCTCGAGCAAATCCTGGGCCTGTGCATAAGCCGCGGTGGGCGGAACGTCGAGCCATACCAACTGAGTAGGCGCCACGCCCCAGCGGCCCAATTGCAGGGCCAAACCGGAAAGATCCGCCGAGAGAATTTCCGCACTGGAATACGCCGCCAGCCCTTCATGCTGATCCTCGGACCACAACCGATAACACACCCCCGGCTCCAGTCGCCCTGCCCGGCCGGCACGCTGGGTGGCGCTGGCGCGAGAGATGCGCTGGGTGTCGAGACGGGTCATGCCGCTGCCCGGGTCGAAACGCGGGACCCGCGCCAACCCGGCGTCGATCACCACGCGCACGCCGTTGATGGTCAGGCTGGTCTCGGCAATGTTGGTGGCCAGCACCACTTTGCGCTTGCCGGCGGGCGCCGGGTCGATGGCGGCGCGCTGGGCGGCCAGGTCCAGTTCGCCGTGCAGCGGGCATAGCAGCACCTCGGGGTTATCGCCCAGCGCGTCAGCCAATTGCTGATTAACCCGACGAATCTCGGCCTGCCCCGGCAGGAACACCAGCACGCTGCCGGCTTCATCATGCAGGGCTTCAAGGATGGTCTGCACCAACCGCGGTTCGATAAATTCGCCGGGCTGGAATGGCCGGCCCCAGCGCATCTGCACCGGGTACATGCGCCCTTCGCTGCGCAGGATAGGCGCGTCGTCCAGCAAACCGGCCAGGCGTTCGCCTTCCAGGGTGGCGGACATCAGCAGGATCTTCAGTGGCTGCTCGTCGCGAAACAGGTCTCGACCATTGAGACTAAGGGCCAGCGCCAGATCGGCGTCCAGGCTGCGTTCGTGGAACTCGTCGAAGATCAACAAACCCACGCCGTCGAGTGCCGGGTCATCCTGCAGGCGCCGAGTGAGGATGCCTTCGGTGACCACTTCGATGCGGGTGTTGGGGCCGACCTTACTGTCCAGGCGAATGCGGTAGCCAACGGTTTCGCCGACCTTTTCCCCCAACTCGCTGGCCAGCCTTTCTGCCGCTGCACGGGCGGCCAGGCGGCGGGGCTCGAGCATCAGGATGGTTTGCCCGGCCAGCCAGGGTTCATTCAACAGCGCCAATGGCACCCGTGTGGTTTTACCGGCGCCGGGCGGTGCTTCGAGCACGGCTTCATGGCGCGTCGCCAGGGCGTCACGCAGGGCGGGTAAAACATCATCGATTGGCAACGAATTCATACTGGCTCCAAAGCAGAGCGGCGAGTATAACGGCGAACTGCCAGGTGTCGGTGGTGGTCTCAACGACACGGCCCCGTCCTGACTGGAATGCGGTCAAAGGTGGGAGCTGGCCTGCCTGCGATAGCGGTGTGTCAGCCAACACCCCTGAAACTGAACCACCGCCATCGCAGGCAAGCCAGCTCCCACACTTGATCATCGTCGCCTTGTAGACTGGCTTATAGTCATTTTCATTATGTTCAAGGAGAGTCCCATGCGTGTTGCTTCCCGTGTCATCGGCGGTGTTCTGGCCGTCACCCTGCTGAGCCAGTTGACGGCCTGCGGCTCGATTTTCTACCCCGACCGCCGGGGCCAGATCGACGGCAAGATCGACCCGGCAATTGCCGTGCTCGATGCGGTCGGCCTGCTGTTCTACGTGATCCCGGGCCTGATCGCCTTTGGTGTCGACTTCGCCACCGGCGCGATCTACTTCGAGCCGGGCAAAACCGCCCAGGTAGCCCCGGAAAAACTCCAGCAAGCCATCGGCGCCGACGGCAAGGTCGACAACGCCAAGCTGCAAACCATCATCCAGAAAGAGACCGGGCGCAATCTGCCGCTGGACGACCCGCGCATGATCCAGTTCAAGGGCAGCGTGCAACAACTCGCCACCCTGGGCCTGCAACCCGCCGCTTAAGGACTGACCCGCCCCATGACCACCAGTCCCGAACACGCCCGGCTGTTGCGCCTGGCCACCCGCGCGTCCGTCGGCGTGGCCTGTGTGCTGATTGTGACCAAGGCCATCGCCTGGTGGCTCAGCGGCTCGGTGAGCATGCTCGCCGGGTTGACCGACTCGCTGCTCGACGGCGTTACCTCGCTGCTCAACTTGCTGGCCGTGCACTACGCGTTGCGCCCGGCGGATGACGATCACCGCTATGGCCACGGCAAGGCGGAATCCCTGTCGGGCATGGCCCAGGCGCTGTTCATCGCCGGCAGTGCGGTGTTGATCGCCTTCCAGGCGTTCCAGCGTTTGCAGCATCCGGAACCTGTGGGCGCGCCATGGCTGAGTATTGGCGTGATCGTTCTGTCCCTGGCGTTGACGGCGGCGCTGCTGATCCTGCAATACCGGGTGATCCGCGAAACCGGCTCCAACGCCATCCGCGCCGACTCGCTGCACTATCGCTCAGACATGATGCTCAACGGCAGCATCCTGGTGGCGCTGGTGCTGGCGGCGTTTGGTTTTCATCAGGTGGACGCCTGGTTCGGCCTGGGCATCGCGGCCTACATTTTGTGGAGCGCCATCCAGATCGCCCGGGAAAGTTTTTCGGTGCTGATGGACGAGGAACTGCCGCCGGATGTCAGCCAGCACATGCTGGAACTGGCCTGCAGTGTGCCCGGTGTACTCGGTGCACATGACTTGCGCACGCGGATTTCCGGCAGCCACTGGTTTGTGCAGTTGCACCTGGAGTTACCGGGGGAATTGAGTCTGTCGGTGGCCCATGGCATCAGCGACCAGGCCGCCGATGCCATCCACAACGCCTACCCGCGAGCCGAAGTGCTGGTGCACGCCGACCCGCAGGAAGTGGTCAAGGGCGAGAAGGCCTAGTACTGCACCTGATAGCCTCGACTGCTCAGGCAGTTGCCCTGGGCCTGGCGGTAGGTTTGCACCACGGCCGGGTCGGGGGCGTAGGTGACGGTCCTTGGGTCAAAGCCACTTTGTTGCACCGCCCAGCGATAGCAGTCGTAACCGTCCTGCTGGACCTGCGCCGGTGACTGGCCGTTGGCCGGGTAAGCCACCACGTCATAACCATTGCCCTGGGGCACGGGTTGCGGCGCTGGCGCGGCGGGTGGAGGCTCGACCACCACGTACTGCTGAGTGCTTTCTTCGTAGGTGTAATAGGCACCGGCGGCGAGGAAGAACAGCGCACTGCCCACCCACACTTCCCGGGCGTAGTCGGGCAGGTATTGCACGCGAATCCCGTAAGGCGGCGTCACGACGACATAGCGCGGGCCTTGTGGGCGATACCAGTAGCCACCCGAGAAGAAGTAGTCCTGGCCGCGATACGGCACGCGGTAATTGCGGTCGGGGAAGCGGTCGACGATGTAACCCGGACGGTATTGCGGGCCTGGGCCCCAGCCATTGCCGTGCCCGTCGGGGCGGCCTGGCCAGCGGTGATCGTTGGGGTGGTTATTGCCACCGCCGTTACCCCCGTTGAAGCCGGGCCGGCCCGGGCCACCCTGGCCGCCATTGCCGGCCTGCCAATGCTGGTTGCCGTCGTTGCGACGCGGGATGTCCTGGTAATTGCCGGGACGCGGTTCCTGGGTCTGGCGCACGGTATCCGGGCGACCCTGGATCGGCAGGTTATTGGCCGGCTGCGGCGCCGGGTGCGGAGGTTGCTGTTGATTGCGTTGCGGGCGACCTTGCCACTGGCCACCTCCGTTCGGGCGCTCAATGTTCTGGTTCTGCGGCCGTGGCTGATTGTTTTCGAAATGCTGATTCTGCGGACGCGGCTGATTGTTCTCGGGCCGAGGGGCTTCAGGACGCGGTTGATTATTTTGTGGTCGCGGTTGGTTGTTCTGCGGCCGAGGCTGATTATTGCCTGGATGCCCTTCCGGGCCTCTTTCATGCTGACCACCGCCTTCCTGGCGTGGCGGGTCGTCGGCCATCACTTGCGCACCAACGCTCACCATCAGCAAACCAACACCTGCCAAACGCCAGATGCGCTTCATGCTATTCCTCACTGCGGATTAGGGCCTACACGTAAGACTGGAAAACCGGGGCCCGGTTCTGCGAGAGGTTATCAGTCACGAGAACTATTTTCGCAGGCAATAAAAAGGGGCGACCCGTCGGTCGCCCCTTGAGAACTTCGTCCTGGCTCAACGCTTTTGACGTTGGCTCACCTCACGCCGTCTTGTGGACAGTGTGCAGCCCGGGGGCCGGGGCAACCCTGTGGGGTTGGCGGCCGCAGCCGGCCTTATTGGCGGGCTGCAGTGGACTGTATGTCCGGGCAGTGATTCTGTTGATAACTCTACGCCTCGGCCTCGGGCAGATGATTGCGAAGATTGCGTCAATAAACAGTGCTTGCGCAATTTTTAACCCTGGATAGATAATTCACCGCAATAGTTACGACAAAGGCCAGCCCCATGAGCAAACTTGACCGATACGACCTGAGTATTTTGGCGGAATTGCAGCGCGACGCGAGGATCTCCAACCAGGAGTTGGCCGAGCGCATCGGCCTGTCGCCTTCGCCGTGCTCACGCCGGGTCAAGCAACTCGAAGACGACGGCTACATCGCCCGCCAGGTCGCCTTGCTCGACCGCAAGATGCTCGGCCTGAGTCTCACGGCCTACGTGCTGATCGGCATGGACCGACACACCCCCGAACGTTTCGAGAACTTCGAAGCGGCCATCCGCACCTTGCCGCAAGTGCTGGAATGCAGCCTGGTGACCGGGATGGACGCCGACTATCAGTTGAAAGTGGTGGTGCCAGACATGGATCACTACCAGAAGTTGCTGCTGGGCCACCTGACCCGCATCGAAGGCGTCACCAGCGTGCGTTCAAGCTTTGTGCTGAACCAGGTGCTCAACAGCACCGAGCTGCCGCTGACCCACCTGCGCACTTAAGACCAGCGCGGAACAAATGTGGGAGCGGGCTTGCTCGCGAATGCGGTGTGCCAGGCACCGAATGTGCTGACTGATCCACCGCATTCGCGAGCAAGCCCGCTCCCACATTTTGACTGTGTTCCCGCAGGGTGGTAAGTCTGCGGCAGACCGACGCAGGTCAATGTCGCGCCGATTGCCCTGGCGTATAATCGGCGCCCTGCCCCAGCCGGAAACGACCCGATGAACTCGATTGATCCCGCCGTGTTTGAAGAATGGATGATGACCGGCCTGGTCAGCATCCTGATCATTTTCATGGGCTTTATCGTCTGGGACCTGGCGAAGAAATCCAAGGCCGGGCGCTTTGGCTCGATGATCCTGTTCTTCGTGCTGGGCCTGGGCGTTGCCGCGTTCATCATCAAGAGCGTGGTGATCGGCCTGATCGAGTCCGGCGCCTTATAAGCGCGCCGGCACTTCTTTCCATTGGCCTTGGTCCAGGCCGTCGATTGACCAGTCACCAATCCGCACCCGCACCAGACGCAACGTCGGCAAGCCTACGGCGGCCGTCATGCGCCGCACCTGGCGGTTACGCCCTTCACGAATCACCAACTCCAGCCAATAGGTCGGCACGCTTTTGCGAAACCGCACCGGCGGGTTGCGTGGCCACAGTTGTGGCTCGTCCAGTTGCCGGGCTTCGGCGGGCAGGGTCATGCCGTCATTGAGCTCCACACCGTCGCGCAGGCGTTGCAGCTGTTCCTCGGTCGGTTCGCCTTCCACCTGCACCCAATAGGTTTTCGCCAGCTTGTGCTTGGGGTCCGCGATGCGCGCCTGCAATTGGCCGTCGTTGGTCAGCAGCAACAGGCCTTCACTGTCACGGTCCAGGCGCCCGGCCGGGTAAATGCCGGGGATGTCGATGAAATCCTTGAGGGTCGCCCGCCCGCCTTCATCGCTGAATTGGGTCAGCACATCGAAGGGTTTATTGAACAGGATCAACTTGGGATCGGCCGGTGGCGCCTTGGCGACACGACGCGGGGCTGACGAGGTTTGCGGACTTTTCACACCGGGGCGGCGGGAAACAGGACGGGCAGGACGGGACATGGCAAAGGAACATCTAACGGTCAGGACCGACAATGCTAGTGGCCTGACCGTTAAATAACCATCCCAACCGTTTAGCGGAACGGCGGCTCGTCGAAGCTGCGCAGTTTGCGCGAGTGCAGCGAGTTGAGTTCGGTGCGCAATAGATCCACCGCCTCGATGCCGATCTTCAAGTGCTGGCTGACCGCACGCTCATAGAACGCGTTGGCCGATCCCGGCAGCTTGATCTCGCTGTGCAGCGGTTTATCCGACACACACAGCAACGTGCCGTACGGCACCCGCAGGCGGTAGCCCTGGGCGGCGATGGTGCCGCTTTCCATATCCACGGCCACGGCGCGGGACAGGTTGATCAGCGGACGTTCCTGGGCCCAGCGCAGCTCCCAGTTGCGGTCGTCGTAGGTCAGCACGGTGCCGGTGCGCAGGCGTTTTTTCAGCTCTTCGCCTTTCTCGCCGGTGACGTTGGCCGCGGCTTGCTGCAAGGCCATCTGCACTTCGGCCAGGGCCGGGATCGGAATGTTCGGCGGCACTACCCGGTCGAGAATCCCGTCGCGACGCATGTAGGCGTGAGCCAGCACGTAGTCACCGATGGTCTGGGATTGGCGCAGCCCGCCGCAGTGACCAATCATCAGCCAGCAATGCGGACGCAATACGGCGAGGTGGTCGGTGATGTTCTTGGCATTGGACGGGCCGACGCCGATGTTCACCAGGGTCACACCATGGCCGTCGCTCGCCTGCAAGTGGTAGGCCGGCATCTGATAACGGTGCCAGACCACGCCGGCAGCAATGGCAGACGCTTCGCCGTGGTCCATGCTCTTGTCGATGATCACATTGCCCGGCAGCACCATGCGGATAAAGCGCGGGTCGCTGCGCAACTGTTCCAGGCCATGCACGATGAACTGGTCAACGTAGCGGTGGTAGTTGGTCAGCAAAATCCACGGCTGCACATGGCGCCAGTCGCTGCCGGTGTAGTGCACCAGGCGGCGCAGGGAGAAGTCGACGCGGGCGGCATCGAACAATGCCAATGGCAGCGGGTCGGTGTTTTCCCAGTCGTACAGGCCGTCGGCGATGCCATCGGTGGCGGCAGACAGGTCGGTACTCGGGAACACCCGCGCCAGCGTGGCGGCAGTTACACCGGAACCGGCCAGTTCGTCACCCTGCTCCACCACGTACGGGTAGGGAATGTTCTGCTGGCTGACGCCCACTTCCACCGTCACGGTGAAGTCGTGCATCAACGGCACCAGTTGCTCCAGCAGGTATTTGCGGAAGGCCGACGGATGGGTGACGGTGACGCTGTAGGTCCCCGGCAACTGAACCTTGGCATACGCCCGGGTGGTCTGTGGGACTTCGCCCTGCACCAGGTAGGTCAGGCGCAGTTCCGGGTAGCGAAACATCGCACGTTGTTCAGCGTCGGGTTCGACGCGGTCTTTGAGGTAGCGCTTGAGGGCTTGATTGAGCGCGCCAGTGGCACGCTCATGGAGAGCCGCCAGCCGATCCACGGCTTCTTCGGCGGTTTGAACGACAACAAAAGCTTCGGTCACGGTAAGCATCCTGTGTTCTGACTTGCAGGCCTGCATCTTGCCTGTATCCCTGGCGCACTGGAACACCGGAATTGGAATGCGATCAATAATGTGGGAGCGGCGGTGCGACGATTCGACTTGCTCGCGAAAGCGCTAGGTCAGTCAGCACATGTATTGGCTGATCCACCGCCTTCGCGAGCAAGCCCGCTCGCACATTTTGACCGTGTTTGTTCAGGAAAAAGGAGGTGTCGAGCGCGCGACAATCGCTTCCACATTCACACCCCGCGGCAAGGTGCCATAGACCCGGCCCGACGACTCGCCCAGTCGGCTGGCGATAAAGCCATCACTCACACTGGCATTGCCCGCCTCCAGCAGCAGCTTGGCCTGCAACGCCACCGCAATGTCCTCGGTCAATTGCCGGGCACGGTATTGGATGTCCTGGGTGTCCATGAACGCCGACTTCAACTGCTCGATATGCCGCGCCAGGTGCTTGTGGCCATGACCATCCCCCAGCTCGACAAACAGCGCCTCCAATACGCCCGGTTCTTTGGACAGGGCCCGCAGCACATCCAGGCACTGCACATTGCCGGAACCTTCCCACGTCGAGTTGACCGGCGCCTCACGGTACAAGCGCGGCAGGATACTGTCCTCGACATACCCCGCACCGCCCATGCACTCGGCGGCTTCGTTGATCATCGCGGGCGCGCGCTTGCAGATCCAGTACTTGCCCACCGCCGTCACCAGCCGGGCGAATTTGGCTTCCTGTTCGTTATCCAGGTGGTCCAGCGCGCGCCCCATGCGCATGCTCAAGGCCAGGGACGCCTCGCTTTCCAGGGCCAGGTCGGCCAGTACGTTCTGCATCAACGGTTGCTCGCTGAGCACCCGGCCACCTACCAGGCGGTGAGCGCAATGATGGCTGGCCTGGGTCAGCGCCTGGCGCATCAGGGCGCTGGAGCCGACCATGCAATCGAAGCGGGTCATCGCCACCATCTCGATGATGGTCGGTACGCCGCGCCCTTCTTCACCGATCATCCAGGCCAGCGCGCCACGAAACTCCACTTCGCTGGAAGCGTTGGAGCAGTTGCCGAGCTTGTTTTTCAGGCGCTGGATGTAGAACTCGTTGCGGGTGTCATCCGGGCGGTGCCGGGGCAGCAGGAAACAGGTCAGGCCCTTGTCGGTCTGGGCCAGGGTGAGGAAGCCATCGCACATCGGCGCGGAGCAGAACCACTTGTGCCCCACCAGCTCATACGCCTGGCCCGGGCCGCCGGCGCCCACCGGGTAAGCGCGGGTGGTGTTGGCGCGCACGTCGGTGCCACCCTGTTTCTCGGTCATGGCCATGCCGATGGTGGCGCCGGCCTTGTGGGCGATGCCGACGTTGCGCGGGTCGTATTCGGTGGCGAGGATTTTCGGCAGCCAGGTTTCAGCCAGGTCTGGCTGCAGGCGCAGGGCCGGGACGCAGGCGAACGTCATGGTCAGCGGGCAGCCGGTACCGGCTTCGGCCTGGCTGTGCAGGTAGGTCATCGCCGCGCGGGCCACATGGGCGCCGGATTGCGGATGGGCCCACGGCAACGACGGCAGGCCGTGTTCGACGGCGGTGCGCATCAGTTCGTGGTAGGCCGGATGAAACTCCACCAGGTCGATGCGATGGCCAAACCGGTCATGGCTGTTGAACACCGGTTTGTTCTGATTGGCCAGGAACCCGGCTTCCATCAGCGGCCCGCCCGCCAGCGCACCATAGGTGTCGATGCGCTGCTCGGCCCAGCCGGCGCCGAAGCGCCGGGACCAGTCTTGCAGCGGCAAGTCGATACGGTACAGGTTGGTGCCGTCCAGGGACGGTGGCTGGTTGGTGACGTCGTGGGTTTCGGCGAACTGGTGCAGGTGCATGACGGGCCTCCTGAAAAAAGGCCACGTTCATTGAGGCCTGAATTTCAGTTAAGCACCGTCACCCGGGTTAAAAAAGTGGCATAAACGCCTAATTGGCGGCGCTTTCACCCTCAACCATATGCAACAACCGCAGTTGCAGCACCCGTTGCAGGGCCTCGAAACGTACCGGCTTGGCCACTCGGTCGGTGATACCCACGCCGTGGCAGCGCTCGCGTTCCGGGGCTTGTAACGAGGTGCTCAAGGCGATCACCGGCAGCTCACCACAGCCGGGCAACGCACGGATCTGGCAGCACAGCGAAAAGCCGCCCTCCGGCACATCCAGCAACACTGCGTCGAAGGTTTGACTCTGCAGCAACGCCAGGGCGGCCGGCCCATTGTCGACGGTTTTCACCCGATAACCGAGCTTGAGCAACATGCCGCGCACCACCAGTTGCGCCACGCTGTTGTCGTCCACCAGCAGCACCGTGCACTCCTGCGGCGTGCGTTGCGCTTGCGGTACTCGCCGCACGGCAGCCGGTTCTGGCTGGACGGGGCTGACCGCAAGCTCCAGCTGGAAGCGACTGCCGCGCCGCGGCTCGGAATTGTGGGTGAGGCGCCCACCGAGCAACTCGATCAATTGCCGGCAGATCGCCAGGCCAATGCCCATGCCGCCGTATTGGCGAGTGGTCGAGCCATCGAGCTGGAAGAAGCGCTGATACAGGGTCGCCTCATCGAGGTAGGCGAAGCCGATGCCGGTGTCAGTGACAATGAAGGTCAGGCGCAGCGTTCCATCCGCCTGGGGTACACCGACCACCCGTACACGCACCGAGCCCTCGTGAGTGAACTTGAAGGCATTGTCCAACAGGCAATCCAGGCATTGCGCCAGCTTGCCAGGATCACCGTTGATGCGGTCCGGCAGGTCTTCTGCCAGATCAATGGAGAACGCCAACCCTTTGTTCTGGGCGCTGGCCGCGAACTGCTGGCGCAAGGTGTCGAGCAGCCCGCGCAGGCTGAACACTTGGGGTTGCGGGCTGAGGCGCCCGGCCTGCAATTCGGTGAGGGTGAGGATGCCGTTGACCATGCGCATCATCTCGCGGGCCGCACCGGCGGCGGTTTGATGGTACTGCGCGAGGTCGCCTGGCAGCGGCTCGGTCTGCATCAATTCCAGGGAGCCGATCACACCGTTCATCGGCGTGCGCAGCTCGTGGGTCAAGGTGGCGAGGAATTCATCCTTGAGCTGGTTGCTGTGGGCCAGTTGCGTGTTGAGCACTTCGAGTTTCTGGCTGGCGTCGAACAGGATTTGCGCCTGTTGCTCGCGCATCGAATTGATCCGGTCGGCCAGCGCCAGGGACAGCAAGGCCACTTCCAGTGCCGAGCCGATCTGGCTGGCGTACATCGTGAGGAACACATTGGGCAGGTAGCCCAGCACCATCATCGTATTGACTACACCGCCCAGCAGGAACGCGGTCCAGGCGATGATGAAGTAGCGCGCCATGCGCTGGCCGCAATACCAGGCCTTGATGGCCGCGACGAAGATGGTCACGGTAAAGACCAGCGCCAGGGCGGTGGCCAGGCGCAGCGCCAGCGCATAACTGGTGAACAATGCCAGCACCATCACCACCCCGCCGCTGACCGCCAGGGCCAGCAACAGCCGGTTGATCCAGCGACTGTAAAGCGCGGTGTGCAGGAAACTGCGGGCAAACAGGCTGCCGAACAGCGCCGCCGAACCGATCAGGAAGGGCACCGCCGCGTTCGCCCACCACGGGTTATTCGGCCAGAAATACTGCACGGCGACGCCGTTCACCGACAGCTGATACAGGCCGAACGAGGCGATATAGAGGATGTAATAGAGGTAGCTGGTGTCGCGCACGCTCAGGTAGATGAACAGGTTGTAGATCAGCATGCCGAGCAACACGCCGTAGATCACACCCAGCACGTACAGGCGCAATGGCTGTTCTTCGAGGTATGCGGTGGTGGACCAGAGGGTCAGCGGTGCCTGGATCGAGCCCTGGCTTTGCAGGCGCAGGTACAGGGTTTCCTGCTGGCCAGGGACGAAGTCGAGCTTGAACAGGTAGTTGCTCTGGCGGATTTCGCGGCTGGAAAACGGCAGGATGCTGCCGGTGCGCGACACCAGTCGATAGTTGCCGACACTGTCAGGCTCGTACAGCTCCAGTTGGTTCAGCGGCGGGTAAGCCAGTTCCAGCAGCCAGCGGCGCGGGGCATCCGGGCGCTGTGCGCGGTAATGCAAATCAACCTTGAGCCAGAACACCGAGCGCGAATAGCCGGCATTCAATGTGGCTTTGTCGTGGGTCTTGAAACGACTGGCGAGGACCGGCGAGCTGATATCGCCAATGGTCAGGGCGCCACTGGGGTCCTCAAGGACTTGCATCACTTGGCCCAGGGGCAACCGCGTGGTGGTCTCGTTGAACTCGACTGCGCCGGCCAGCATCGGCAGCCCGGTCAACAGTAACATCAGCAAATAGCGCATAGAGCCCCAGCGTGACCTGTCCGGTTATGTCAAAAGCCTCCATTCCTTTTGAGCAGACGTATACCGGCGATACAGTTATTAGTTTGAATCCACTCTAGCATAGCCATTACAGGCCAAAAGACACCATTGAAATAATTTTTTGAAAGGCTCTAGAGCGGGCATTACAGGGCATTTGACCTGTATTTCAAGATGATAGCAAACAGCCATTTCCACCTTCCCCTCCGCTAAAAATTCAACCATCGCCCGACAGCCACCCAAAAAGCGTTTGGTGGTAAGCTCGCGCACCATGAATATCTACAGCTCTCGCCCCGTTGTCCTCTGTCTCTCCGGCCATGATCCCAGTGGTGGCGCCGGCTTGCAGGCAGATATCGAAGCCCTGCTCGCCCAGGGCTGTCATGCGGCCCCGGCCGTCACCGCGCTGACTGTGCAGAACACCGTCAACGTCAGCGATTTCCGCGTGCTGGATCGCGAGTGGGTGCTGGCCCAGGCCAACGCCGTGCTCGGTGACTCCGAAGTGGCCGCGGTGAAACTGGGCATGCTCGGTTCCCTGGAGATGGTCGACACCGTGGTCGAACTGCTCAAGGCGCACCCGTATCTGCCGGTGGTCTGCGACCCGGTGCTGCGCGCCGGCGGCGGCGGCAGCCTGGGCAAGGACGAGGTCGGCTACGCCATGCGCGAGCGGCTGTTGCCGCTGTCGATGATCGCCACCCCCAACCTGCCTGAAGCACGCATCCTCGCCGAATTGCCCGAGGGCACGGCGGACGAATGCGCAGCGAAACTGCTGCCGTTCATCAAGCACCTGCTGATCACCGGCGGCCATGGCGACGAGCACGAAGTGCACAACCGCCTCTACAGCCGCGACGGCACGCACCAGACCTTTACCTGCCAGCGACTGCCCGGCAGTTATCACGGTTCGGGCTGCACCCTGGCCAGCGCGCTGGCCGGTCGGTTGGCACAAGGCGAAGGGTTGGTCAGCGCGGTGCAATCGGCCCTCAACTACACTTGGCGCACCCTGCGTGACGCTGAACAACTCGGCCAGGGGCAATTCGTGCCTCGTCGTCTGCCGTTGGATTTCTGCTCGTAACACCAAGAGGCCTGCCCGATGAAACTACGTGGCCTTTATGCCATTACCGACAGCCAACTGTTGGCCGGCAAGTTCCTGGCCTACGTCGAAGCGGCGTTGGACGGTGGCGTGACCCTGCTGCAATACCGCGATAAAAGCAGCGACGAAGCGCGCCGCCTGCGGGAAGCCGAAAAACTGCGGGAGCTGTGCTCGCGCTACAAGACCCAACTGATCATCAACGATGACGCCGAACTGGCCGCACGCCTCGGCGTCGGCGTGCATCTGGGCCAGACCGACGGCCCGCTGACCCCGGCCCGTGCGCTGCTCGGTTCCAAGGCGATCATCGGCTCCACCTGCCACAGCCAGATCGAACTGGCCGAGCAGGCTGCCCGCGAAGGTGCCAGTTATGTCGCCTTCGGCCGCTTCTTCAATTCCAACACCAAGCCCGGCGCGCCGGCAGCCACCGTTGAACTGCTGGCCCAGGCCCGCGCGCGGTTGCACCTGCCGATCTGCGTGATCGGCGGCATCACCCTGGAAAACGCCGAGCCGCTGGTGGCCCACGGTGCCGACTTGCTGGCAGTGGTCCACGGCCTGTTTGGTGCCGACAGCACCCAGGAAGTCACGCGCCGCGCCCGCGCTTTCAACGATCTTCTAAAATCTTGAATTCAGAGAACACGATCATGTCCCGTTCCGAAACCCTGTTTGCCAATGCCCAGAAACACATCCCCGGCGGTGTGAACTCTCCCGTGCGAGCGTTCAAGAGCGTTGGCGGCACCCCACTGTTCTTCAAGCATGCCGAAGGCGCCTACGTCACCGACGAAGATGACAAGCGCTACGTCGACTACGTGGGTTCGTGGGGCCCGATGATCCTCGGCCACAGCCATCCGGAAGTACTGGACGCGGTGCGCCAGCAGCTGCAACACGGCCTTTCCTATGGCGCACCGACCGCCATGGAAACCGAGATGGCTGACCTGGTGTGCTCCATCGTGCCCTCCATGGAGATGGTGCGGATGGTCAGCTCCGGCACCGAAGCCACCATGAGCGCGATTCGCCTGGCCCGTGGGTTTACCGGCCGCGACAGCATCATTAAGTTCGAAGGCTGCTACCACGGCCACTCCGACAGCCTGCTGGTCAAGGCCGGTTCCGGTGCGCTGACCCAGGGCGTACCGAGCTCCGCCGGGGTGCCGGCCGCGTTCGCCAAACACACCCTGACCCTGCCGTTCAACGACATCGCTGCCGTCGAGCAGATGCTCAGCGAAGTCGGCCAGGAAGTGGCGTGCATCATCGTCGAGCCGGTGGCCGGCAACATGAACTGCGTGCCGCCGGCGCCGGGCTTCCTGGAAGGCCTGCGGGAACAGTGCGACAAGCACGGCGTGGTGCTGATTTTTGATGAAGTGATGACCGGCTTCCGCGTTGCCCTCGGCGGCGCCCAGGCTTACTACGGCGTCACGCCGGACCTGAGCACCTTCGGCAAGATCATCGGCGGCGGCATGCCGGTGGGCTGCTTCGGCGGCAAGCGCGAAATCATGCAACACATCGCGCCGCTGGGCCCGGTGTACCAGGCAGGCACCCTGTCGGGTAACCCGCTGGCCATGGCCGCCGGCCTGACCACCCTGCGCCTGATCAGCCGCCCGGGCTTCCACGCCGAGCTGACCGACTACACCACTCGCCTGCTGGACGGCCTGCAACAGCGCGCCGATGCCGCCGGCATTCCGTTCGTGACCACCCAGGCGGGCGGCATGTTCGGCCTGTACTTCAGCGGCGCTGACGACATCGTCACCTTCGACGATGTGATGGGCAGCGATGCCGACCTGTTCAAGCGCTTCTTCCATCTGATGCTGGAAGGTGGCGTGTACCTCGCCCCGAGCGCTTTTGAAGCCGGCTTCACCTCGATCGCCCATGGTGATGCCGAGCTGAAACTGACCCTCGATGCCGCCGAGCGCGCCTTCGCCGCCTTGAAATAAGCGGCGCAAAAATCCGACGTCGCCCCTGGCGGCGTCAGATTTGCTACTTTGCTTACAGGCATTTCCGTCTTTTTTCGAGAATTCACCTGCAATCCGGCAGATAACTTGCCCACGCAGCAGAAAAACGAGTAAAGACTTTGTAAGCAGGTGCCTGCTTATTTCATAATGCGCGCTTATTGGATCCCCCCGTGGGTCCCGCGCCCCGTCAGAGGTAAGTCGATTCCCATGAAACGCACCGGCCGCACCCTGGTTCTGGGCTGCCTGTTGCTCCTTCAGCCGCTGCTGGCGTATGCCCAGGCAGGCGGCAACTCGTTGTTAATCCCAGCGATGGGTCGTTGCACCCTCAATACCCAGCCGGAAAGCCAGGCCGAAGCCCTGAGCGCGTGCCAGAAACAGGCCGAAGGCGGGGATGCGCAGGCGCAATACGAGTTGGGCGAGTACTTCTACGACAGTAAAAACCCCGCACGCGACCTCAACAAAGCCTTGAGCTACTTCGAGAAAGCCTCGTTGCAGGGCCACGCGCAGGCGCAATTCCAGCTGGGCACCATGTTTTTCCACGGCGAAGGCGTACCGGCCAATAACGTCCAAGCGTACATCGTGCTGAAAATGGCGGCGGTGAACGGCGCCGAAGATGCACTGGACACGGCCGACGAAGTGGCCGAACACATGCAGCGCGACGAACTGGAAGTGGCTACCCAAGTGCTGGGACAGATTTTCCGCAACTACCTGCAGGAACTGCAGAGCGCAGATGGCAGCTCGCCGTTTTCGCCGCTGCCGGATCCTTCAAGGTGATAACAGATAACCCTGTCGATGCGCCTTCGGGCCAGCTACATGGGCAATCGTCATACCGGCACTCGCCATTCGCCGCACTGATCGAACATACAAAAGCCCTTCTCGGGTGCAAGCAACCGGTGTCACCCGATCAGTGATCGGATCGATGACTTCGGCGAGGATTTGCCCGGCCGCCAGGTAATCCCCCACCTTCGCGCAAAACACAATCAAGCCTCCCACTGGGCTCACCACCGGTTCTACTCCCGCCAACGGCGTTGGCGCATTCAGTAATGGCGGTAGCGGTGGTGCCTGGCCGTCAATGGCTCCCCGTTGAATCAAGTAGTCGATCAACGCCTGGCAATCCTGACGCGCCAGTCCGTGATCCACATCGGCAACACCTCGCAGCTCTACAGTCACAGCAAACCCCGGTGCCGAAAAGCGCCCGGGAAAACGCGCCTGCATGTGCGCCCAGAACAACGTAAAACACTCATCGAACGATTGCCCGCCGGCCTCTTTGGCCAAAAAACACGCCCTGGCTCCCAGGTAACGGGCCAAAGGCTCCACGTGCAACCAGAAATCCGGCGACAAATACAAATGCTGCACGGCCTCGAAATCGCAATGAAGGTCCAGCACGATATCGGCATCGCAGGCCAGCGTTTGCAGGGTCAAGCGCATGGATTGCAACTGTGTCGCCGGCTCCTGGCTGGCCAGTGTTTGCAGCAAGGCGCCACGGATCAGTTGCAGATTGGCGCCCGGTTCATCCGCCAACAGGGCTTCGACGCGATCACCGACCTGCTGGCTGACGTCGAGGAAGAAACGATTGAAGTTTTCCCGACTGTCGTTATCGAAGCGCCCCTGGGGCACATCCATCAACACTTGCTCCAACCCCAGCGGATTGGCCACCGGCACCACCACAACCGACCAACGCATCAACCCTGCTGCCTCCAGGTGCGCCAGCCGCTGCTTCAGATGCCATAAGACCAGCATGCCCGGCAGTTCATCGGCGTGCAGGGACGCCTGGATATAAACCTTGCCGGCTGCACTGGCCGGGCCGTAATGAAAACTGCGAATCTGTCGCGTCGTCCCCGGTACGACCTCCAACAACTCATGCACGTGGGTCTGCATTTCGATCTCCTATCGGGCCGCATCCAGAAAACGCAGCCAGCGCCGTTCAGCCAGGCGAAACAAACCTACCAAGGCAAAGGTAATGCACAGGTAAAGGGCTGCTGCGAAGCCGAATGATTCAAAGGTCAGGAAGGTTGCGGCGTTGGCATCCCGTGCCACTTTCAGGATATCCGGCACCGTGGCGGTGAACGCCAACGTGGTGGAATGCAACATGAAAATCACCTCATTGCTGTAGTAGGGCAATGAGCGGCGCAATGCGGATGGCATGATCAGGTGGACATACAGCTTCCAGCCGCCGAACCCCAGGGATCGGGCGGCTTCGACTTCACCACGAGGCATCGCCCGAATGGCGCCCGCGAGAATTTCCGTGGTGTAGGCGCCGGTATTCAGGGCAAATGCCAACAGCGTACAGTTCAGCGCCTCACGGAAAAACGCATCCAGCACGGGCTGTTCACGCACGGCGGCAATGCTGTAGATCCCGGTATAAAAGATCAGCAACTGGATATACAGCGGCGTGCCGCGAAACAGGTAGGTGAAGCATTGCACCGGCCAACGCAGCCAGCATCTGGATGACACCCTGGCGATGGACAAGGGCAGTGCCAGCAGTAGGCCAAGACACAGCGAGGCACTGGTCAGCCATAGGGTCATGGCCAGGCCGGTAAGTTGTTGACCGTCGGAATAGATGAACGGCCGCCAGTATTCCTGGATCAACTCGATCATGGTGACGACTCCTGCGCACCGACGCCGTAACGACGCGCCAGCCAGCGCAAGGCAAGGTTTGAAACGCTGCTGAGCAACAGGTAGATCAATGCGGCCATCAGCAAAAAGGCCAATAACTGCTGGCTACTTTTGCCCGCTACCTGGGCGACCTTGACCAAATCCGCCAAGCCAATGATCGACACCAGCGCAGTCGCCTTGAGTAAAACCATCCAGTTATTGCCCAGCCCCGGAAGGGCGAACCGCATCATTTGCGGGAATATCACGTGCACGAAGCCCTGACTGAAGGTCATGCCCAAGGCCTTGGCGGCCTGGAACTGGCCGCGAGGTACAGCCAGCAGGGCACCACGAAAGGTTTCGGTGAAATAGGCGCCGTAGATAAACCCCAAGGTGAGTACGCCTGCGCTGAATGGGTCGATTTCGATGTAGGCCATGCCCAGTTCCTGCGTCAGACGACTCAAACCGGTTTGCACCCCATAGAAAATCAACAGCATCAACAGCAGGTCGGGCACCCCGCGAATCAGAGTGGTGTAGAGCTGTGCGCAGAGGCGCCAGGCCCTGACCCTGGACAACTTGGCGCCAGCACCGAGCAGGCCGAACGCCAGCCCCAGCAGCAGTGACAGTAGCGCCAGTTGCAGCGTGACCCAGACACCGCCCAACAAGAGTGGCGCAAAACTGTCCAGGGTCGAGGTGAATTGAGTGAAGGTGGGCAACATGTTTGCGCTCTCGCTCGCCATTGGAGGACGGTCATTGACCGCTGAACATGTTCACACCCGGAAAATACTGGTCTTGCAGCCGAGCGTAGGTACCCTCGGCGTGCAGTGCTGCGAGGCCCTTATCCAGCAGGGCTTTCAGGGCATGATTGCCCTTGGCGATGCCGATGGCGCTTTTGGAGGGCATCAATGCACTTTTGATCGGCGGCCCGAGGACGAACCCCGCACCCTGGGCTGTGCGCATAAATCCGCTTTGCGCTTGCTGTGCATCCTGCAATGAGGCTTGCAGCCGCCCTGCCACGAGATCGGCATACACCTGTTCCTGATCGGCATAAGCCACGATCTTTATGCCCTGCCCGGCGAGCACTTGGCGGGCATAGACTTCCTGGGTACTGCCTTGCAGATAGCCAACAGCCGTACCCTTGGCCAGCTCAGCGCCGGGGCGGAGCACCATGGCGGTGGGGCTGGAAAATACCTCCGAGGAGAAATCAATCACCTTTTCTCGTGCGGCGGTGACCGTCACTGAGGCGAGGATGGCGTCGATCTTGCCGGCATTCAGACTGGGAATCAGCCCGTCAAAATCACTTTCAACCCATTGGCAGCGAACACGCAACTGAGTGCAGAGGGCGTTACCGATATCAACTTCGAACCCCGTCAACGTGCCTTTGTTATCTTTATAGGCAAAAGGCGCGTAATTGGGATCAACACCAAAACGGATGACGGCATAGTCATTGGCAAACAGTGGGGTGTTTAATAAAAGAACAGCGAATAACATCAGGATTGTTTTTTTCATTATTGTATTCCTCGTTATTAAATAAACAGCGAGACTGACTACACTTCGATAAGCGGAATCTCTCGCCGGACCAATAAAGAATCAACGGGTGCATCAAACTCCCGTGCCATTCGATGCCCCGAATACACCGCAGCAGCAATCGTGCCGGGCGCCACGCAATCGCCGATCAACGTCAGCGTGCCGATCCCGGCCGCGCGCACCTGTTCGGGTGCGCTGTTCAACGCCTGATACAACGCCTGCTCGGGTTCGCGTGAGGTGACCAACAGCAAGGAAGCGGCGGGAATGAAGCGTGTCCGCTCGGTGTAGACGCACCCTGCGACAAGGCCTTCAGGCATACACCTGACCAACGTATGGGACGGGACGATCGTAACGTTCAGCTCCAGCAGGCGGCGCTGGATGCGGTGTTGCTCAAGGGTGTTGTGGGTCCAGGCCGCCACATCCGCCGCCGGGGTGACGAATATCACTTGCACGCCCCGCGCCACCAGGTGCTCAGCCAATACGCTGCCCATGTAATAGTGATCGTCATCGAACAGCAGCACCGGTGAAGCCGGCAGGACACCGGCCATCAGATCATCCGGCGTGATGACGGGCAGGCTTTCCAGGCCCGGTAACGGGCGACGCAGGGCCCGTCCCAACCCATCCCGCCGCCAGCGGGAGCCGGTGGCGATAAATACATGCTCTGCGGCGAAGTCCAGGATGTCCTGGGCCTGCAATCGACTCTCCCGATAAATCTCAACCGACGCCAGGCGACTCAAGGCGTCCAACCGATAGTCGATTACCCGCCCCCAGCTCGCCAACCCTGGAAGCCGGGACTCCAGCGCCACCCGTCCGCCAAGGGTGCGCAAGCTGTCCACCAGCGCCACCTCCATGCCCCGAACGCCCAGTATCCGCGCGCACTCCAGCCCTGCGGGCCCTGCGCCGACCACCAGCGCCCGCCCAGGGTGATACGCACGATTGACCGACTCGGGGTGCCAGCCGCGCCGCCACTCCTCGCCCATGGTCGGATTTTGCGTGCAGCGCAACGGCGTGCTCGTGTGGTCGCCACTGACACAGACATTGCAGCCAATGCATTCGCGAATCTCGTCCGCTCGACCGTCTTCAATCTTCTTCGGCAAGAACGGGTCAGCAATCGAAGGGCGGGCCGCGCCAATCAAGTCCAGGACGCCACGGCGGACCAGCGAGACCATGGTGTCTGGCGAGGTGAACCGCCCGACGCCCACCACCGGCTTGCGGGTCAGAGCCTTCAGCCCCGACAGGAGGGTCTCTTGATAACCTTCCGAGGCAAAGCGCGCCGTTACACTGTCGTTGGACCAATCGGCGACGTTGACGTCCCACAAATCCGGCAAGTCCGCCAGCATCGAGAATATTTCAGCGCCCTCTCCATCGCGAGACAGGCCGTCGACCCTCTGCTCGTCTACCGCCAGGCGTACCGCCACGGCACACCGATCACCCACCGCATCGCGGGTGTCTTCAATCAACTCGCGCAACAGCCGCACGCGGTTTTCCAGCACACCGCCATACTCATCAGTACGGCGGTTGTTGCGTGGCGTGAGGAAATGGAACGGCACGCCGAGGTCATGCCCGGCATAGACATAGATGATGTCAAACCCCGCGTCCCGCGCCCGCAGTGCGGCGGCACGGTGCATGGCGCGCAGTTGCTGGATATCGGCACGACTCATGGCCCGGGCCTGTACCGGGTCATAACCACGCACCGGCGTATTGGAGGGCGCCCAGGGAATCTCACGACTGTAGCGGTTGGGGGCCGAGTAACCATTGAATGCCAACTCTACGCCGGCCAGTGACCCGTGCTGGTGGACGGCCTCACACATTCGCGCGAGCGCCGGGATGTCGCGCTCATCCCACAAGCGCGCCTCTATGTAGGGAGAGAACTCGCTCAGCGGGCTGATCTCACATTCTTCAGTGCAGACTACGCCCCACCCACCTTCGGCTTTTATCCCGCGCATGCGTGCCATGGCGGAAGGATGCACATGGCCCATGCCATTGCAGTGGGGAACTTGATAAAAGCGGTTACGGGTGCGAACCGGGCCTATTTGTACCGGCTCAAACAAAATGTCATAACGAGGATCGCGCACAGGGCTACTCCCGAACAGATAAGTCCGTTGATGACTGCGTCATAAGAAATTCGGTGTTAACTAATGCCAGGCGATAAAACGCTAATACCCTTGTATTCCAGGGCAGAGCCTTTTTGATGGAGAGTTAATTAAAAAAGTGGAACTCACGTCCCATTGAAACAGGCTTTTTATTATTGATGTATTCATGGCGCCCTCTCTGCATAAACAAAATCTGCTGTTTTTTAAACAGAATGTCCATGCACGAGAGGCAAGAATCAGAAATGCCCTACAAAATAGTTGAACATCACTTCTCAGGCATCGGCATCGGAAACGGCATGACATTGCTCATGCCCCGGGCCTCGCTGATTTTCGGCGTGCCCAGGCGCTCGACTTCATCGATGCGCACGATCGAATGCATCGGCACAAAACTGCGCACTACGCCTTCGAACTGAGCCTTGAGTTTTTCCTCGCCCGGGTCGACGACCAGCTGCGTGCGCTCGCCAAAGACGAACTCTTCCACTTCCAGGAAGCCCCACAGATCACTTTGATAGATCTGCTTGGCGTACATTTCGAACACCTGGCCCTGGTTAAGGAAAATCACCTTGTAGATTGGAGCTTCACGTTTGGTCATGGTGGGCGGGTAACACATCGGGGGATTTAAAAGAGGGCGCGAACTATAGCATGGCGTCCGATGCACAGTGCTAGGAACCTATCGGCATGCCCCCTATAATGCGCGGTTCTTTACCACCAGTTGACGATCCCCATGGCCAAGAAGCTTTACATCGAAACCCACGGTTGCCAGATGAACGAGTACGACAGCTCGCGCATGGTCGATCTGCTGGGTGAACATCAGGCCCTGGAAGTCACCGCTCGCGCTGAAGACGCCGACGTGATCCTGCTCAATACCTGCTCGATCCGCGAGCGGGCCCAGGACCGGGTCTACTCGCAGCTGGGCCGCTGGCGTGAACTGAAACTGGCCAACCCGGACATGGTGATCGCCGTCGGCGGTTGCGTGGCCAGCCAGGAAGGCGCCGCCATTCGCGACCGAGCACCGTACGTCGACGTGGTATTCGGCCCGCAGACCCTGCACCGCCTGCCGGAAATGATCGACGCCGCGCGCATCACCAAGCTGCCGCAAGTCGACGTCTCGTTCCCGGAAATCGAAAAATTCGACCATTTGCCCGAGCCGCGCATCGACGGCCCAAGCGCTTATGTGTCGGTAATGGAAGGCTGCAGCAAGTACTGCACCTTCTGCGTGGTGCCATACACCCGCGGCGAAGAAGTCAGCCGCCCGTTCGACGACGTGCTGGCAGAGATCATTCACTTGGCCGAGAACGGCGTGCGTGAAGTGACCCTGCTGGGGCAGAACGTCAACGGCTACCGTGGCCAGACCCACGACGGGCGCCTGGCGGACCTCGCGGAGTTGATCCGCGTAGTGGCTGCCGTCGACGGGATCGAGCGGATTCGCTACACCACCTCGCACCCGCTGGAGTTCTCCGACAGCCTGATCCAGGCCCACGCCGAAGTGCCGGAGCTGGTCAAGCACCTGCACTTGCCGGTGCAATCGGGCTCGGACCGCATTCTCTCGGCGATGAAGCGCAACCACACCGCCCTGGAATACAAATCCAAACTGCGCAAATTGCGTGCGGCGGTGCCGGGGATCTGCATCAGCTCGGACTTTATCGTCGGCTTCCCAGGGGAAACCGAGAAAGACTTCCAGCAGACCATGAAGTTGATCGAAGACGTAGGCTTCGACTTCTCTTACTCCTTCGTCTACAGCCAGCGCCCGGGCACCCCGGCGGCTGACCTGCTCGACGAAACCCCGGAAGCGTTGAAGAAGGAGCGTTTGAACGCCCTGCAACACCGCCTCAACCAGCAGGGTTTCGAGATCAGCCGACAGATGGTGGGCTCGACCCAGCGCATCCTGGTGACCGACTACTCGAAAAAAGACCCAGGCGAATTGCAGGGCCGGACCGAGAACAACCGGATCGTCAACTTCCGCTGTGATAATCCGACGCTGATCGGGCAGTTCGCCGACGTGCACATCGACGCGGCACAACCGCACTCGCTGCGCGGTTCGCTGGTGTAACAATAATTCGGCCACAGGGAACAAATGTGGGAGCGGGCTTGCTCGCGAAGGCGGTGTATCAGGCAACGAACAGGCTGACTGCCCCATCGCATTCGCGAGCAAGCCCGCTCCCACATTAGAACGGTGCCAGCTTCGGGATATATAAGTGCTTTCGCACGCAGCCTGCTGGCGTTATCCTTGATTTCATCTTAATTGCCCCAGGGCGGCTAAAAACGACCTTGAACGCACCCATAGAACCACATCGTTTTCTCCTCGAGCCCTTTGAGGCTCGCCGTTTCGCCAATCTGTGCGGACAGTTCGACGAGCACCTGCGCCTGATCGAACAACGCCTGAGCATCGAGATCCGCAACCGCGGCAATCAATTCGAGCTGATTGGTGAACCCCAGCACACCACCTCGGCAGAAAACCTTCTGCGCCGCCTCTACCGGGAAACCAAAGGTAGCGAGCTGTCGCCGGAAACGGTGCACCTGTACCTGCAGGAATCCGCCGTGGAGGACCTGGCCAATAACCCGGTAGCCGAAGCCAGCGTCGCGTTGCGCACCAAGAAAGGCATGATTCGCCCTCGCGGCTTGAACCAGCAGCGCTACGTCAAAGAGATCCTGGGCAACGACATCAACTTCGGCATCGGCCCTGCCGGTACCGGCAAGACCTACCTGGCCGTGGCCTGCGCGGTCGACGCCCTGGAGCGCGAGCAGGTGCGACGCATCCTGCTGGTGCGTCCGGCGGTGGAAGCCGGCGAGAAGCTGGGCTTTTTGCCCGGCGACCTCGCCCAGAAGATCGACCCGTACCTGCGCCCGCTCTACGACGCGCTCTACGAGATGCTCGGCTTCGAATACGTGGCCAAGCTGATCGAGCGCCAGGTGATCGAGATCGCCCCGCTGGCCTACATGCGTGGCCGTACGCTGAACAACAGCTTCATCATTCTCGACGAAAGCCAGAACACCACCGTTGAACAGATGAAGATGTTCCTGACCCGGATCGGTTTCGGCTCCACCGCCGTGATCACCGGCGACGTCACCCAGGTCGACCTGCCCAAAGGCACCAAGTCGGGCCTGGCCCAGGTGATCGACGTACTCAAGGACGTGCCGGGGATCAGCTTCACGCACTTCATGCCCAAAGACGTGGTACGTCACCCGTTGGTGCAGCGCATTGTCGAAGCCTACGAGCGCTTCGAACACCGCGACGACCAACCGGCCAAGGACACTCGCCGCGATGCTTGAGCTTGACCTGCAGTTGGCCACCGAAGCGCCCGCCCCCAGCGAAGAACAGTTCCGCCAGTGGTGCACCCTGGCCCTGCGCCAGCGCACCGCCGACTCGGAGCTGACCATTCGCCTGGTGGACGAGCCCGAAGGCCGTGAACTGAATCACACCTGGCGACAAAAAGACTACGCGACCAACGTGCTGTCGTTTCCCGCCGACGTACCCGATGAGCTGCTGGATATCCCGTTGCTGGGCGACCTGGTGATCTGCGTCGAAGTGGTCGAGCGTGAAGCAAAGGAACAGGGCAAGGAACTTGAGGCCCATTGGGCCCATCTAGTCATCCACGGCTGCTTGCATCTCTTGGGTTACGACCATATAGACGATGACGAAGCCGAAGAAATGGAAGCACTGGAACGAACGTTGCTTGCAGAACTGGGTCATCGTGACCCGTATGCAGACGACGAAATTGCAACTACACCTAACTGAAACAATAAAGGATTTAGAGTAATCGCTATGAGCGAAGACCGATCGAGCAACGGGCAAAAGTCATGGCTGGGGAAACTCACCCAGGCCTTTGCCCACGAGCCGAAAAACCGCCAGGAGCTGCTGGAGCTGCTGCGCGAGGCGCATCAGAACAAGTTGCTGGACAGCGAAGCGCTGGCTATCGTCGAAGGCGCCATCCAGGTAGCTGACCTGCAAGTACGGGACATCATGGTTCCGCGCTCGCAGATGGTCAGCATCAAGGCGACCCAGACCCCTCGGGAATTCCTCCCGGCCGTCATCGATTCGGCGCACTCGCGCTACCCGGTGATCGGCGAAAGCCATGACGACGTCATGGGCGTCCTGCTGGCCAAGGACCTGCTGCCGCTGATCCTCAAGGAGAACGGCGACAGCTTCAACATCAAGGACCTGCTGCGTCCTGCCACTTTCGTCCCCGAATCCAAGCGCCTGAATGTGCTGCTGCGCGAATTTCGTGCGAACCACAATCACATGGCCATCGTGATTGACGAGTACGGCGGTGTAGCGGGTTTGGTGACCATCGAAGACGTGCTGGAACAGATCGTCGGCGACATCGAAGACGAGCACGACGTCGAAGAAGACAGCTACATCAAGCCGCTGCCCAGCGGTGACTTCCTGGTCAAGGCCCTGACGCCGATCGAGAACTTCAACGAGTTCTTCGACAGCGAATTCTCCGACGATGAATTCGACACGGTTGGCGGCCTGGTGATGAGTGCGTTCGGGCATCTGCCCAAGCGTAACGAGACCACCGAGATCGGTGCCTATCGCTTCCGCATCCTGAATGCCGACAGCCGCCGTATTCACTTGATCCGTTTGACACCTATTGCCCGCTAAGGACTGACATGCGCCGTATGATTGCACCCGGCTGGCCCGGTAACTTGCTGGCCGTGGTGGCCGGCGCCATCACCACCCTGGCGCTGGCGCCGTTCGACCTCTGGCCGTTTGCGCTGGTGGCGGCCGGGTTCTTTTATGCGGGATTGCGTGAACTGACACCGCGCCAGGCCTTGTGGCGCGGCTGGTGTTTCGGTTTCGGCCTGTTTGGCGCCGGTACCAGCTGGATCTACTACAGCATTCACCACTTCGGCGGCGCTTCGGTGCTGCTGGCGGGCATGCTGATGCTGGCGTTTACGGCGGCCATTGCCTGGTTCTTTGCCCTGCCCGCCTGGCTGTGGGCGCGCTGGCTGCGCCGCAACGAAGCGCCACTGGCCGATGCCCTGGCCTTCGCGGCCTTGTGGGTTGGCCAGGAAGCGTTTCGCGGCTGGTTCCTCACCGGTTTTCCCTGGCTCTATTCCGGTTACAGCCAGCTCGACGGCCCTCTCACCGGCCTCGCGCCGCTGGGCGGGATGTGGCTGATATCCTTTGCCCTGGCGCTGACCGCCGCACTGATCTGCAACCTGCCGCGTCTGCTGGCGGCTAAGCGCAACCTGTTCATCGGTGCCGGCTTGCTGTTGTTGGTGGCGCCATGGGCCATCGGCCTGGCACTCAAGCATCATGCATGGACCACCCCCGCCGGCGCACCGCTGACCGTGGCCGCCGTCCAGGGCAACGTCGAACAAAGCATGAAGTGGGACCCCGAGCAGTTGAATGCGCAGCTCGCGCTGTACCGCGACATGAGCTTCAGCTCCAAGCCTGTCGACCTGCTGGTATGGCCGGAAACCGCCGTGCCGGTGCTCAAGGAATCCGTGGAGGGTTACCTGGGCATGATGGGCAAGTTCGCCGCTGACCGGCACACTGCGCTGATCACCGGTGTACCGATCCGCCAGGAAGTGCATCACCACAAGCGCTTCTTCAACGGCATCACGGTGGTGGGCGAAGGCGACGGCACCTACCTGAAGCAGAAGCTGGTGCCGTTTGGCGAGTACGTGCCGCTGCAGGACATGTTGCGCGGCTTGATCGCGTTCTTTGACCTGCCGATGTCGGACTTCGCCCGCGGGCCGTCCGACCAGGCTTTGCTGCAAGCCAAGGGCTATCAGATTGCGCCGTTCATTTGCTATGAAGTGGTGTACCCGGAGTTCGCCGCCGGCCTGTCGGCCCGCAGCGATTTGTTGCTGACCATCAGCAACGACACCTGGTTCGGCCGCTCCATCGGCCCGCTGCAACATTTGCAGATGGCCCAGATGCGCGCCCTGGAAGCCGGGCGCTGGATGATTCGCGCCACCAACAACGGCGTCACCGGGCTGATCAACCCGTACGGGCAGATCACCGTGCAGATCCCGCAGTTTGAACGCGGGATTCTCTACGGCGAGGTCGTGCCGATGCACAACCTCACGCCTTACCTGGAATGGCGTTCCTGGCCGTTGATCATCCTGTGCCTTGGCCTGTTTGGCTGGGCGCTGTTGGCGGGCCGGATGTCCAAAACGGTTTAACAGAAATACTCGGACAACAATGTGGGAGCGGGCTTGCTCGCGAATGCGATCTGTCAGTTAAAGCACCAGTGACTGACACACTGCATTCGCGAGCAAGCCCGCTCCCACATTTGACCTGCGGTATTACCTGTAAAACATCCGGTAGCCCACCTGCCCCACCGCTTCATTCAGCAACTGCCCGCTCTGCCATACCGACTTGAACTCCGGCATCCAGCCACCCAATGGCCGGGCATTGTCCAAACCAAGAAACCCCACTGGCGCCGGAACAACCGTGAACCCGGCCTTTTCGAAGCTCCAGCGCGAGCGCGGCATATGCCAGGCCTGAGTCACGACCACCACACGCTTGATCCCCTGCGGCAGCAGAATCTCGGCACTCATCTGCGCGTTTTCCCACGTGGTACGGCTGCGCTCTTCCTTCCAGCGCACGCTCACGCCAAAGTCATCCTGCATCGATACCGCCATCAACTCCGCCTCGCTGGGCGGTGTGCCGTAGTGCAAGCCGCCGGTGGTCAGCACCGGCAAGCCCGAAGCCTTGGCCAGGCGGGCTGCATAGCGCTGGCGCTCAAGGCCGATACCCGTCGGCTGATCGGAGCCCCACGCCGGATCCCCGCGCTCACGCCCCGAGCCCAACACCACGATGGCATCAGCCCGCTGCGCCAGGGTCGCCCATTCATCACGGGCCAGAGGCGGCTCGGTCTCCAGGGCCTTTGCGCCCCATTGAACCGCCACCGGCAGGCTCATCAGCCACATCCCGCCAAACCCCAGGGCAAAGCACACGGCCGCCAGCCGCGGTCGGCTGCGACGAAACCACCAGGCAAGGGCCAGCAACAGCAACAGGATGCCGGGCGGCAACAACAATTGTTTAATGAAATAACGAATAGGCATCGGGCATCTCCAAAGATGCCCGAAGCCTAAGGTGTAACGGGGTTAAGCGACAATCTTTACAGGAACAGACGCTGAGAAGGCTACAGATCACTAACGCGGTACTTCACTTGAAACGCACGGACCGGAGTTTTTCCGGGCTGCGACCGACCGAAAAATCCTTGAGCCATACCACCTTGGCCGATCGCGAAAACTCCTGGGCTGGCGGGGAGGCCATGCCATGGGACGCGCGATGCTCATTCAATTCCAGATACACCCTGATCACGTCCAGCTCTGCCTGGCTCAAGCCACGCAGTTCCAACTCCAGAGGCCGTTCATCACACAATCGGCCTGCGGTTTTTGCTGCATCCAGTGCTCGACCCAAACGGTCGATCAGTCCTTCGTACACCTGCGGTTTCGTTAAAGTTCGCTGCGAATCAACCATCCCTCACCTCATTGAAGATAAGACTCACTCCCCACTAAACAGCGTAGTCCTGCTTGCCCTGCCTGCCTGGCGCCGCGACCAACGGCCTCGGCGGCGCAATCAGGGTTTCCCTCGATAGAGTGGGGTCATGTATGCTACGGCGCTTCCTGTAACTCCACTTCCCGCAGGGTTTGGGCACGGACGCGCCGCTTTTTGGTGTCGATCAACCTGAACGTTGCACCGAAGAGGATTAGGCCACCCCTATTCAGTTCAAAAGTAGCCATGCACGAACAATATCAGCCCCGTGAAATAGAAAATGCCGCCCAGTCGTTCTGGGATGAGCAAAAGTCCTTTGAAGTCAGTGAACAGCCAGGCAAGGAGACTTTCTATTGCCTATCGATGTTCCCTTACCCCAGCGGCAAGCTACACATGGGGCATGTGCGCAACTACACCATCGGCGACGTCATCTCCCGCTACCAGCGCATGCTGGGCAAGAACGTCCTGCAACCCATGGGTTGGGACGCCTTCGGCATGCCGGCGGAAAACGCCGCGATGAAGAACAACGTAGCGCCCGCCAAGTGGACCTACGAAAACATCGCCTACATGAAGACCCAGCTGCGCAGCCTGGGCCTGGCGGTGGACTGGTCCCGCGAGGTGACCACCTGCAAGCCTGATTACTACCGCTGGGAACAATGGCTGTTCACTCGCCTGTTCGAAAAAGGCGTGATCTACAAGAAGAGCGGCACCGTGAACTGGGACCCGGTGGACCAGACCGTACTGGCCAACGAACAAGTGATCGACGGCCGCGGCTGGCGTTCCGGCGCGCTGATCGAAAAGCGCGAAATCCCGATGTACTACTTCAAGATCACCGCCTATGCGGATGAACTCCTGTCGAGCCTCGACGATTTGCCGGGCTGGCCCGAGCAGGTCAAGACCATGCAACGCAACTGGATCGGCAAGTCCCGTGGCATGGAAGTGCAGTTCCCCTACAACGTCGACTCCATCGGCGCAGAAGGTGTACTGAAAGTCTTCACCACCCGTCCGGACACCCTGATGGGCGCGACCTACGTCGCCGTGGCCGCCGAACACCCGCTGGCCACCCAGGCTGCACAGAACAACCCCGAGCTGCAGGCGTTCATCGCCGAATGCAAGGGCGGCAGCGTCGCCGAAGCCGACGTCGCCACCCAGGAGAAAAAGGGCCTGCCGACCTCGTTGTTCGTCGAGCACCCATTGACCGGCGAGAAGCTGCCGGTGTGGGTCGCCAACTACGTGCTGATGCACTACGGTGATGGCGCAGTAATGGCTGTGCCGGCCCACGACGAGCGCGATTTCGAATTCGCCGTCAAATACAGCCTGCCGATCAAGTCCGTGGTGCGCACCAGTTCGGGCGACACCAACCCGGCTCCGTGGCAGGACGCGTACAACGAACACGGCACACTGATCAATTCCGGCGAGTTCGACGGCCTGGATTTCGAAGGCGCCTTCGACGCCATCGAAGTCGCGCTGATCAAGAAAAACCTCGGTGCCTCGCGCACCCAGTTCCGCCTGCGTGACTGGGGCATCAGCCGCCAGCGCTACTGGGGCTGCCCGATCCCGATCATCCACTGCGAAACCTGCGGTGACGTGCCGGTACCAGAAGACCAACTGCCGGTCGTATTGCCCGAAGACGTGGTGCCGGACGGTGCTGGCTCGCCATTGGCGCGCATGCCCGAATTCTACGAGTGCACCTGCCCGAACTGCGGTGCCCCGGCCAAACGCGAAACCGACACCATGGACACCTTCGTGGAGTCTTCGTGGTACTACGCCCGCTACGCCTCGCCGCACTATGAAGGCGGCCTGGTGGAAAAATCCGCGGCCGACCACTGGCTGCCGGTAGACCAGTACATCGGCGGTATCGAACACGCCATCCTTCACCTGCTGTACGCGCGCTTCTTCCACAAGCTGATGCGTGATGAAGGCCTGGTGAGTTCCGACGAGCCGTTCAAGAACCTGCTGACCCAGGGCATGGTGATTGCCGAGACTTATTACCGCCGCGAAGCCAATGGCGCCTACACCTGGTTCAACCCGGCAGATGTCGAGCTGGAGCGTGACAGCAAGGCCAAGGTGATCAGCGCCAAGCTGAAATCCGACGGCCTGCCGGTGGAAATCGGCGGCACCGAGAAGATGGCCAAGTCGAAGAACAACGGCGTCGACCCACAGTCGATGATCGACCAGTTCGGCGCGGACACCTGCCGCCTGTTCATGATGTTCGCCTCGCCGCCTGACATGAGCGCGGAATGGTCGGACTCCGGCGTCGAAGGTTCACATCGCTTCCTCAAGCGCGTCTGGCGCCTGGCGCACGCCCATGTCAGCCAAGGCTTGCCGGGCAAGCTGGACGTGGCGACCCTGAGCGATGAGCAAAAAGTCATTCGCCGCAGCACCCACCTGGCCATCAAGCACGCCAGCCAGGACGTGGGCCAGCACCACAAATTCAACACCGCCATCGCCCAGGTGATGACGCTGATGAACGTGCTGGAGAAAGCGCCGCAGGCCACCGAACAGGACCGCGCACTGGTACAGGAAGGCCTGGAAACGGTCACCCTGCTGCTGGCGCCGATCACGCCACACATCAGCCACGAACTGTGGAACCAGTTGGGCCACAGCGGTGCCGTCATCGATGCCGGCTGGCCGGTACAGGATGACAGCGCCCTGGTACAGGACACGCTGCAACTGGTGATTCAGGTCAACGGCAAGCTGCGTGGCCAGATCGACATGCCGGCCAGCGCCAGCCGTGAAGACGTCGAAGCCGCCGCCCGTATCAATGAGAACGTGCTGCGCTTCACCGAAGGCCTGACGATCCGCAAAGTGATCGTGGTGCCCGGCAAACTGGTCAATATCGTCGCTAGCTAATCGGATCGGGCGCCGAGGGAATAACCCTGGCGCCGAACAAAACCTCCAGGGCCTCGATAAGGCCCACATGGTTTCAAGGGGAGCATCAAAATGATCAAACGCAATCTGCTGGTTATGGGCCTTGCCGTGCTGCTGAGCGCTTGCGGCTTCCAGCTGCGCGGCACCGGCACCACCGAACTGGCGATCAAGGAACTGGACGTCACCGCCCGCAACTCCTACGGCGAGACCGTGCAACAGCTGCGCCAGGTCCTGGAAAACAGTGGCGTCAAAGTCTATTCAGGCGCGGCTTACAAACTGAACCTGGTGGATGAAAAAGAAGAGCAGCGCAGCCTCAGCTACGCCAGCGCCGGGCGTGCTTCGGACATTGAGCTGAGCACCACGCTCTTCTTCGAAATCCAGGGCCATGACCACCTGCCGCTGATGGGCGACAAGATCCAGATACAGAAAGTCGTGAGCCACGACGGCAACAACCTGGTGGGTTCGGACTCCGAAACCATCCAGGTGCGCAAGGAAATGCGTCGTGAACTGGTGCAGCGCATGGTCCTGCGCCTGCAACTGATCACGCCGGAGCAACTGGATAAGCTGCAGCAAACCGCGGATGCCAAGGCCAAGGCAGATGCCGATGCGCTGAAAGCGGCGCAAGAGTATGAAGACAGCCAACCTAAACAGTCGCCTGTCGAAGTTCCTGTCGAGTAAGCCAGACGGGGCGCCCCAGGCGCCCTGTTCACCCTGCCTATGAAACTCGCCCCCGCCCAACTCGCCAAGCACCTGCAAGGCAGCCTTGCGCCCGTCTACATCGTCAGCGGTGATGACCCGCTGCTGTGCCAGGAGGCTGCGGACGCAATTCGCACCGCCGCCCGCCAACAGGGCTTCGATGAACGCCAGGTATTCAGCGCCGACGCCAGTTTCGACTGGGGTACGCTGCTGCAAGCCGCGGCGAGCATGTCGCTGTTCGCCGAAAAACGCCTGCTGGAACTGCGCCTGCCTTCGGGCAAGCCCGGCGACAAAGGCGCGGCAGCGTTGATGGAATACTGCGCACGCCCTGCCGAAGACACGCTGCTGCTGATCAGCCTGCCCAAGCTTGATGGCAGTGCGCAGAAAACCAAGTGGGGCAAGGCGCTGGTGGAAGGTGGCCAGACTCAGTTCATACAGATCTGGCCGGTGGACAGCAGCCAACTGCCGCAGTGGATTCGTCAGCGCCTGTCGCAATCCGGGCTGAGTGCCAGCCAGGATGCGGTGGAGCTGATCGCGGCGCGGGTGGAAGGCAACCTGTTGGCCGCCGCCCAGGAAATCGAAAAGCTCAAGCTGATGGCCGAGGGTGGACAGATCACCGTCGAAACCGTGCAAGGCGCCGTGGCGGACAGCGCGCGCTTTGACGTATTTGGCCTGGTGGATGCGATCCTCAACGGCGAACCCGCCCACGCCCTGCGCATGCTCGAAGGGCTGCGCGGCGAAGGCGTCGAGCCGCCGGTGATTCTCTGGGCCCTGGCGCGAGAATTACGGCTGCTGGCCAATATTGCCCTGCAGTACAGCCAGGGCATCCCACTGGACAAGGCCTTCAGCCAGGCGCGGCCACCGGTATGGGACAAGCGCAAACCACTGATCAGCAAAGCCCTGCAACGGCACTCGGCGCAACGCTGGGCGCAATTGCTGCTGGAAGCCCAACGCATTGACGCGCAGATCAAGGGGCAGGCGGCTGGATCGCCGTGGATGAGCCTGAGTCGTTTGTCACTTTTGATGTCAGGACAGCGCTTGGCGCTGCCTGCTGAATAGTCCTACGTATCGCTGGGCTGGACAGAATCCAAACTTCGGCAGATGATTCGCACCGCATCATCAACCTGCCAGAGAGTACCCATCATGAGCAAAAAGCCATCCAAGCATGGCCCCAACAAGGCCAAATCCATCATCGCCCAGCCGTTGTTCCGCAGTCGCAAGGAACGAGCCGGCAAAGGCAAAGGCAGCTACCGCCGCGAAGCCTTCCAGTCTAATAGCTGGGAGGCTTCTTACTTTCTGGCTGCCTGAAGGCAAGCGCCCCTCCGGCATGATAAGGTCTGTACCTGATTCGTATTCCCTGGACCTGTGCATGCCCTCTAGTCTTTCCCGTCGTTGGCACCTTCGCCAACTGATCGCTGCCTCCAGCCTCATTCTGTTAGTCGCCTGCGCGGAAAAACCCACCGCTGCCGATGCCCAACCCCTGCCCCCGCTCCAGACTGCACCGGTAGCTGCGCCTGCCGTCGTTGCGCCACTGGTGGCAGACAATCTTGATATCCAGCCGACCCAGACCTTTGCCGAATGGCAGGCGGGGTTTCGCGTGGAAGCCTTGAAGGCCGGTATCACGCCGCAGGTTTTCGACACGGCCTTTGCCAATGTCGTACCCGACATGGCGGTGATCCGCGCCGACCGCAGCCAGCCGGAGTTCTCCCGGCCGGTATGGGAATATCTCGATGGCGCGCTGTCGCCGCTGCGGGTGCGCAATGGCCAGTCGCTGCTGGTGAAGTACGCCGACATTCTGCAACGCATTGAGGACCGTTACGGCGTCGACCGCCAGGCGCTGGTCTCGGTGTGGGGCATGGAGAGTAACTTCGGCCAGTTCCAGGGCAACAACTCGGTGATCCGCTCACTGGCAACTCTGGCCTATGAAGGCCGTCGCCCGGCCTTCGCCCAGGCGCAGCTGCTGGCGGCGCTGCAAATCATCCAGCATGGCGATATCGCCGCCGACCAGATGAAAGGCTCCTGGGCCGGGGCCATGGGCCAGACTCAGTTCATCCCGACCACCTATAACACCCACGCCGTGGACTTCGACGGTGACGGCCGCCGCGATATCTGGAACAGCCCGGCCGACGCCCTCGCCTCCACCGCGCACTACCTGCAAAGCTCCGGCTGGCAGAAAGGCCAGCCCTGGGGCTTCGAGGTGCAGCAACTGCCGTTGAATTTTGATTACGCCCTGGCCGATGGCAGCGTACGCAAGACCGTTGGCGAGTGGCTGAAACTGGGAATCCAGGTGCCGCCGGGCGCCAGTGTCCCGGCCAACGTCGACCAGCTTTCCGCCGCCCTGTTGCTGCCGGCCGGCTATCGTGGCCCGGCGTTCCTGGTGCTGGATAACTTCCGCGCGATCCTCAAGTACAACAACTCGTCGTCCTACGCGCTGGCAGTTGGGTTGTTGTCGGAACGCTTCGGGGGCGGTGGCTTGATTCGTGGGAGCTGGCCGAAAGATGAACTGCCGTTGACTCGCTCGCAGCGAATTGACTTGCAGACGGTACTCAGTGCCAATGGTTACGACGCAGGCAACCCGGACGGGATCATCGGTGCAAATACCCGCAAGGCGATTCGTGCCGCGCAGCAGTCCCTGGGCTGGCCGGCGGATGGGTATCCGACGGTGAAGTTGCTGGAGTCGCTGCAAAGCCGATAGATCGGCGTATGGCTGCTACCGCATTCGCGAGCAAGCCCGCTCCCACATTTTGACCGTGCACTTCCTGAAGGAACGCGATCGAAATGAGGGAGCGGGCTTGCTCGCGAAGAGGCCTTTATCGGCGCTACAAAGTTCAGGCCTTAAACACCACATCCTGTTCCAACACCAACCGCTTCTCCCCCGCATCCAGCCGCACCCTGGCGCCCAACGGCAAGGTCAGGTTCGGGTTGCAGTGCCCGCTGCGCCAGCCGGACAGCACAGGAATGCACAACGGCTCGAAGGTCTGCTTCAGCAAGCGCTCAAGCGCAAGGCTATCAACCCCAGCCACATCCCCCACCACCACGCCCGCCACCTGGGCCAGCTTGCCCGCCAGGCGCAAATGGGTGAGCAACCGGTCAATGCGGTACAACGGCTCGTTCACATCTTCGATAAACAGAATGATGCCCTCGGCATCAATCTCGTACGCCGTGCCCATCACTGCTGCGATCATCGATAGATTGCCGCCCAGCAGCCGCCCGCTGGCGATGCCTGGCTCGACGGTGGTCAAGGGGTAAGCCGCCGGGTGAGTCAGCTGGCTGCCGGCCTTCACCTGCCCACGCAGCATGCTGAACAGCGACGACTCGGTAGGCTGTTGCTTTTCACCTAACAGGTCAGCGTTGAACATCGGACCATGGAAGGTGACGAAACCGGCATACCGGTTGATCGCCAGGTGCAGGGCGGTGATATCGCTGTAGCCTACGAATGGCTTGGGGTTGGCCCGCAGCAGGTCAAAGTCCAGGCGGTCCAGCAGGCGTGGCGTGCCGTAGCCGCCGCGCAGGCAGAAAATCGCGTCGATGGTCGAGTCGGCGAACGCCGCGTGCAGGTCATCAAGGCGTACCTCATCACTGCCGGCCAGATAGCCATCACGCTGGCTCACGCCCGGAAAGATCCGCAGTGTGTAGCCCCGGGCGCGCATCCATTGCGTGGCCGTGTCGATATCCAGCTCGGCCGGCCCGGCAGGGGCAATCAGCCCGATCACGCCTTCGGCGCGCAGCGCAGGTACCGCACAAGTGGTCAATTGAGTCGTCATCCATGGTTCTCCTCGTGTGGATTGCCCAAGGCACTCTAAACAGCAATGGTTGCAAACAGAAGAGGAAGAGTCAGTAGCAAATGTGGGAGCGGGCCTGGGTGGGAGCGGGCTTGCTCGCGAAGACGGTCAGTCAGTCACCGGACAGGTCAACTGATCCAACGCATTCGCGAACAAGCCCGCTCCCACTCAAGCCGGCTCCCACATGGGTCCTGCAGTGTCCGGCGTTCCGCGTATCAGGACACCAGGCTGGCCTTGACCAGTTTCGCCTGCTCGTCGGCGTGGTACGAGGAACGTACCAGCGGGCCGGAAGCGACGTTCTTGAAGCCCATCTTGTAGCCTTCTTCGGCAAACCAGGCGAACACATCCGGGTGCACGAAGCGCTGTACCGGCAAGTGGCTGCGGGACGGCTGCAGGTACTGGCCGAGGGTCAGCATGTCGATGTCGTGTTCGCGCATGCGCTTCATGACTTCGATGACTTCTTCGTCGGTTTCGCCCAGGCCCAGCATCAGGCCGGATTTGGTCGGAATGTGCGGCATCATCTGCTTGAATTTCTGCAGCAGGGTCAGCGACCACTGGTAGTCCGAACCCGGACGCGCAGCCTTGTACAGGCGCGGTACGGTTTCCAGGTTGTGGTTGAACACGTCAGGCGGCTCGGCGGCGGTGATTTCCAGCGCCACGTCCATACGGCCACGGTAGTCCGGCACCAGGGTCTCGAGCATCACGTTCGGCGACAGCTTGCGGATCTCGCGGATACAGTCGGCAAAGTGCTGGGCACCGCCGTCACGCAGGTCGTCGCGGTCTACCGAGGTAATCACGACATACTTGAGTTTCAGGTCGGCGATGGCGATGGCCAGGCTTTCCGGCTCGTTGACGTCCAGTGGCTTCGGCCGGCCGTGACCAACGTCGCAGAACGGGCAACGACGGGTGCAGATGTCACCCATGATCATGAAGGTCGCGGTGCCACCGGAGAAGCACTCGCCCAGGTTCGGGCAGGACGCTTCTTCGCACACGCTGTGCAGCTTGTGTTTGCGCAGCAGGGCCTTGATGCGGTCGACTTCCGGCGAAACCGGGATACGCACGCGAATCCAGTCAGGCTTTTTCGGCAGTTCGGTGGTCGGAATGATCTTCACCGGGATGCGTGCAACCTTCTCGGCGCCGCGCAGCTTGACGCCGGCTTCTACCTTGGCACGCGGGGCCGGACGCTCGGTAACATCCAGCGTCGGGATCATGGTTTGCACTGCATCAGTAGTCATAATCAGTCGATTCCGCCCGTTAGGGTCGTCTGCTCAGCATAGTCGAGGTGTTTGACGAGCTGCGCGCGCAGCCGGGCACTTACCTCGGCAAATTCTAGTGGTGTTGCGTGATCGCTCAACTGGGTCATCGCCAAACCGGCATAGCCGCAGGGATTGATCCGTCGAAACGGCGCCAGGTCCATGTCCACATTCAAGGCCAGGCCATGAAAGGAACAACCGTGGCGAATCCGCAAGCCCAGGGAGGCGATTTTCGCGCCATCAACATAAACCCCCGGAGCATCCGGCTTGGCCGCCGCGGTCACACCGTAGCTGGCCAGCAGCTCGATCAGGCATGACTCCATGCGACTGACCAGCTCACGTACGCCAAAACCCAGCCTGCGCACGTCCAGCAACAGATAAGCCACCAATTGACCTGGGCCATGGTAAGTCACCTGCCCGCCGCGGTCGACCTGCACCACCGGGATTTCTCCCGGCAGCAGCAAATGCTCGGCCTTGCCGGCCTGGCCCTGGGTGAAAACCGGCGGGTGCTCCACCAGCCAGATTTCATCCGGGGCTTCAGTGCCGCGCTCGTTGGTGAACCGCTGCATGGCGTGCCACACCGGTTCGTAAGCCATTTGGCCGAGCTCGCGAAAGCCCAGGGTCTGTGACATCACAACACCATGTGCACGAAGCCGGTAGCCCGCAGTTCGCTGTTGATGTTGTAGAGCTGGTCCTGGTCAGTCGCCACGATGTGCAACTGAATAGTGGTGTACTTGCCGTTGGTGCTTTGACGCTCATCCACACGGTCATGGTTGATCGTTGCGTGTTTCTTGACGATCTCGATGATCTTATCCTTGTTGCCCACGCCCGTATCGCTGATCACCTTGACGGGATAGTCCACGTTTGGGAATTCGATCTTTGGCGCCTTTACTTCGGTATCGGTCATGGCGTAACGGCCTCGTAAGCGTAAGCCGTGGCGACGGGCATAACCCCGCGCCGGATCAGCGCGGGGTCATGCAGGTGCACACTATCAGTTGAACAAGCTGTAGAAGAATAGACGGATGCTATCCCACACGCGTCGGAAGATACCACCTTCGTCGACGGCGTCCAGAGCGATCAGATCGGCGCTGTGCACCACCTTGTCGTCCAGCTTCACTTCGACTTTACCAATCACATCGCCCTTGGCGATCGGTGCGACCAGTTGCGGGTTCATGGTCATGCTGGCCACCAGCTTCTTGAGCTGGCCTTTAGGCATGGTCAGGGTCAGGTCTTCAGCCAGGCCGGCCTTGACTTGATGGGTCGCGCCTTTCCATACAGGGGCTTGAGCCAGCTCGGTGCCTTTCTGGTAGAAGGTCTGGGTTTCGAAGAAACGGAAGCCATAGGTCAGCAGCTTTTGCGTCTCGGCCGCACGGGCCTGCTCGCTGTTGGTACCGAATACCACGGCAATCAGGCGCTGGCCGTCACGGACAGCGGACGACACCATGCAGTAGCCGGCTTCTTCGGTGTGGCCGGTTTTCAGGCCATCGACAGTCTTGTCACGCCACAGCAACAGGTTGCGGTTAGGCTGCTTGATGTTGTTCCAGAAGAACTCTTTCTGGGAGTAGATCGCGTAGTGCACCGGGTCGACACGAATGATCGCGCGAGCCAGGATCGCCATGTCGTGAGCCGACGAGTAGTGCTCGGGGTTCGGCAGGCCGGTCGGGTTCATGAAGTGGCTGTTGGTCATGCCCAGGTCGGCCACGGTTTTGTTCATCATGTCGGCGAACGCATCTTCGCTGCCGGCGATGTGCTCGGACAGGGCTACGCTGGCGTCGTTACCCGACTGGATGATGATGCCGTGCAGCAGGTCGCTGACGGTCACTTGCGAACCGACCTTGATGAACATCCGCGAACCGCCGGTGCGCCAGGCGTTTTCGCTGACGGTCACCGGATCGTTTTCGCCGATCTGGCCGCGACGGATTTCCAGGGTCGCGATGTAGGCGGTCATCAGCTTGGTCAGGCTGGCTGGGGGCAGGCGCTGGTCACCGTTGTTCTCCACCAGCACGTTGCCGCTGGCGGCGTCCATCAGGACCCAGGCCTTGGCAGCCAGTTGCGGGGAAGCTGGCACCATTTCAACCGCCCAGGCGGCCGGGGTGATGATCAGCGAAAGAAGCAGGCACGTGCGTTTGGCTAAGGTGGTGATGTTCATCCGTCTCTCGAAATTGCTTATGGAAACTTGCCCTCGCGGGCAAAACTATTCAGACAGCCCGTCGCCAGACTGTCGCGTGTTCGGTTGCATGCCCACCCCTTGCCCCTGGGTTTTTATTGTTCAACGAGCCAACAACCAGGGCTCAAACCCGCATGCGAGCCTGAGCCATCAATCCTTTGTACTGCTTACTCGGCGGTGACCACGCTGGGTTGCCCCAGGTTGGCCAGGCGCACGCTGTTCTGCACTTGCGCAACTTCACTCGGCGAGCCGATCGGCCCCATGCGCACACGGTGCAGGGTCTGCTGGTTACGCACAATAGAGCTGATAAAGACTGGCGCGCTGACCATCCCGCTGAGCTTGGACCTTAGCAGCTCTGCCGCGTCCGGGTTGGCGAAAGCGCCGACTTGCAGGTACTGGCCGCCCACGGTAGAGGCTCCCGGTGCTGCATGCGGAATGACCACCGTGTCCGGGGCGTGCTGCGCCGGCGGCGGGGTCCACTGTTCGATCTTGCCGGCCGAGGCCGTGACTTGCGGTTGCGGGGTTTGCGGTTCGTTGAGCATCAACGGCGCCGGCTTGCCACGCTGGGCCCAGTACTGGGCCGGGTCGATACCTTCGACCTTCACCCGGGCGGTGCCGATTTCGGCATACCCGAGTTTCTTGGCGGCGGCGTAGGACAAGTCGATGATCCGGTCCGAATAAAACGGCCCACGGTCATTGACCCGCAGGATTACCGAGCGGTTGTTGTCCAGGTTGGTCACGCGTACATAGCTGGGCAGCGGCAGGGTCTTGTGCGCCGCGCTCATGCCGTACAGGTCATAGACTTCGCCGTTGGCGGTGTTCTGGCCGTGGAACTTGGTCCCGTACCAGGACGCCGTACCTGATTGCACGTAGGTCTTGGAGTCTTGCAGCGGGAAGTAGTTTTTGCCCAGCACGGTATAGGGGTTGGCCTTGTAAGGGCCGGTGTGCAGGGTCGGCGTGGCATCCGGGATCTTCGAAACATCCACATCCCACCACGGCGCGCCGTCTTTGTGGGCGCGATTGATATCCAGCCCCGGCTGGGAACGGATCGCCGTGCCTGCGGTTTTTTGCACCGGTGCACGACTGGTGGAGCAACTGACCACCAATAACGACAATGCGGCGTACGCCAACAGCTTCAGGGGTTTGTACATCGGTGATACCGGCATTACTTGACGCCCCGTGCTTGGACCAGCATGTCTGACAGTTGATGCACGGCCATGGCGTACATCACACTGCGGTTATAACGCGTGATTGCGTAGAAATTCTTCAGGCCCATCCAGTATTCGGGGCCATTTTCGCCTTCGAGGCGGAACGCCGTCACCGGCATATCATCGCGTGGCGCATTCTGACTCGACCAGCCCAGCGCCCGCAACTCCCCGACCGTCTTGACCGGCTCGATACCCTGGGTCAGGCCTTCATCGGCGCGCTCACCGGTCACATCGGCGCGAATCACCACCGGCTCGCCGGCTACCCAGCCGTGACGCTTGAAATAGCTGGCGACGCTGCCGATAGCGTCATCGGGGTTGCTCCAGATATTGATATGGCCGTCGCCGTCAAAATCCACGGCGTAGGCGCGAAAGCTGCTCGGCATGAACTGCGGCAACCCCATGGCCCCGGCGTAGGAGCCCTTGAGGGTCAACGGGTCGACCTGCTCTTCACGGGCCAACAACAGGAACTCGCGCAGCTCTTTGCGGAAGAATTCGGCGCGTGGCGGGTAGTCAAAGCCCAGGGTCGACAAGGCGTCGATCACCCGGTAGCTGCCGGTGTTGCGGCCGTAGAAGGTTTCGATGCCGATGATTGCCACGATCACCTGGGCCGGTACGCCGTATTCCTGCTCGGCGCGGGCCAGCACCGCTTCGTGCTGGCGCCAGAAGTCCACGCCCCGCGCCACGCGGGCGTCGGTCAGGAACATCGGGCGATATTCCTTCCACTGCTTCACGCGCTCGGCGGGCCGGGAGATGGCGTCGAGGATCGCCTGCTTGCGCTGGGCCTCGCGGAACACGCCCATCAGCTGTTCACCGGCGAAACCATAGTCACGGGTCATCTCACCGACAAACTCGGCGACCTGGGGCGAACCGTCGTAGTCGCCGGCCTGCGCTTCCTGCACAGCGGCTCCCAGCAGGCCCAACAGGCCCATCCAGGACACGTGCCGGGCAGCCCAGCCGCGCATTACTTGCATTGACATCTTCACCTTATTCAAACCTGTGCGATCCACTTACGATGGGTATGGATCGACATCAAAACCCCAAACGCTGACAGCAATGTCACCAGCGAAGTTCCGCCGTAGCTAATGAACGGCAACGGCACCCCAACCACCGGCAACAGGCCACTGACCATACCGATGTTGACGAAAACGTAAACAAAAAACGTCATGGTGAGGCTGCCGGCGAGCAATTTGCCAAACAGGGTTTGCGCCTGGGCAGTAATCACCAGGCCGCGCCCGATCAGCAGCAAGTAAATCAGCAACAGTGCGCAGATGCCCACCAGGCCGAACTCCTCGCCCATCACCGCGATAATGAAGTCGGTGTGGCTTTCCGGCAAAAAGTCCAGGTGCGACTGGGTGCCCAGCAGCCAGCCCTTGCCGAATACGCCGCCGGAACCGATGGCCGCCTTGGACTGGATGATGTTCCAGCCGGTGCCCAGCGGATCGCTCTCCGGGTCGAGGAACGTGAGGATTCGCTGCTTCTGGTAGTCGTGCATGAAGAAGAACCACATGGCCACGGCCACCGGCACGGCCGCGGCCAGCACGCTGAGGATCCAGCGCCAGCGCAGCCCACCCATGAACAGCACGAACGCGCCGCCCGCCAGGATCAGCAGCGAGGTGCCGAGGTCGGGCTGGCGCACGATCAGGATAAACGGCACGCCGATCAATATCAGGCTGATGCCCACGTGCTTGAGCTGCGGCGGCAGTGTGCGTTTTGACAGGTACCAGGCGATGGTCGCCGGCATCAGGATCTTCATGAATTCCGACGGCTGGAAGCGAATCACCCCCGGGATGTTGATCCAGCGCGTCGCGCCCATGGCGTTGTGACCCATGACATCCACCACCACCAGCAGCAACACGCCGGCGACATACCCCAGCGGCACCCAGCGCGCCATGAAGCGCGGCTCCAGCTGGGCGATCACCACCATCGACAACAGGCCCAGGCCAAACGACGACGCCTGTTTGATCAGCAAGTCCCAGTTCTTGCCACTGGCCGAATACAACACGAACAGGCTGCCGGCGGCCAGGGTCAGCAGCAGGATCAGCAACGGGCCATCAATGTGCATGCGCTGCAGCAAAGTGGCGCGGCGGCGCATCACATCCTCGCTGGAGAGGATGCGGTCAAAATTACTCTTCAAGGGCCGTAGCCTCCACACTGGATGGGGTGCCGCCATATTCGGGCTTGAGCTTGCCGTCTTCGGTCAACAGCCAGGCATCCATGATCTGCCGCACCACGGGCGCTGCTACGCCGGAACCGGATTCACCGTTCTCGACCATCACCGCCACGACGATCTTCGGGTTGTCGGCCGGAGCAAAGCCGACGAACAAGGCGTGGTCACGGTGGCGTTCCTGAACCTTGGAGCGGTCGTACTTCTCGCCCTGCTTGATCGCGACTACCTGGGCCGTACCGCTCTTGCCGGCAATCCGGTATTGCGCGCCGGCTGCCGCTTTACGAGCGGTACCCCGGGCGCCGTGCATCACTTGCTGCATGCCGTGGTTGACCTTGGTCCAGTCGGACGGGTCGCGCAGCACAATGTCGGGAATCGGGTTTTCGTCCACCGGGCGTTCGCCCTCGATGGTCTTGGCCAGGTGCGGACGGTTCCACACACCCTTGTTGGCCACCAGCGCGGTGGCCTGAGCCAGTTGCAGCGGCGTGGCCTGCATGTAGCCCTGGCCGATCCCCAGGATCAGGGTTTCGCCCGGGAACCACGCCTGGCGCCGGGTCGCACGCTTCCACTCGCGGGACGGCATCAGGCCCGGGGATTCTTCGAACATGTCCAGGGAGACTTTCTGACCAAGGCCGAACTTGCCCATGTAGGCCGACAGCCGATCAATCCCCAGCTTGTGGGCCAGGTCATAGAAGTAGGTGTCGTTGGAACGCATGATCGCCGTATCCAGGTCCACATAACCGTCGCCGGTGCGGTTCCAGTTACGGTATTTGTGATCGTAGTTGGGCAGCATGTAGTAGCCGGGGTCGAACACCCGGCTCGATGCCGTGACCACGCCCGAGTCCAGGCCGGCAATCGCTACCGCCGGCTTGATGGTCGAGCCCGGCGGATACAGGCCGCGCAATACGCGGTTGAACAGCGGCCGGTCGATGGAATCACGCAGCTCGGCGTAGGCCTTGAAGCTGATCCCGGTGACAAACAGGTTCGGGTCAAAACTTGGCTGGCTGACCATCGCCAGCACTTCGCCAGTGCTCGGATCCAGTGCCACCACGGCACCCCGACGCCCGCCCAGGGCCATCTCCGCCGCTTCCTGCAACTTGATGTCCAGGCTCAGCACGATGTCCTTGCCGGGCACCGGGTCGGTACGCTTGAGCACCCGCAGCACGCGGCCACGGGCGTTGGTCTCGACTTCCTCGTACCCCACCTGGCCGTGCAGTTCCGGCTCGTAGAAACGCTCGATGCCGGTCTTGCCGATATGGTGGGTGCCGCTGTAGTTGACCGGGTCGAGGGTCTTCAGCTCTTTCTCGTTGATCCGGCCCATGTAGCCGACCGAATGCGCAAAGTGCGCCCCTTGCGGGTAGTGCCGCACCAACTGCGCCACCACTTCCACACCCGGCAGCCGGAACTGGTTCACCGCGATCCGGGCGATCTGCTCTTCGGTCAGCTCGAACAGGATCGGCACCGGCTCAAACGGCCGGCGCCCCTGTTTCATGCGCTTTTCGAAAATCACCCGGTCTTCCGGCGTCAGTTGCAGCACCTCGACGATCACATCGAGGATCTGCTGCCAGTCACCGGAGCGTTCGCGGGTCATGCTCAGGCTGAAGCTGGGCCGGTTATCCGCTACCACCACGCCATTGCGGTCGAAAATCAGCCCACGGGTCGGCGGAATCGGCTGCACGTGCACCCGGTTGTTTTCCGACAATGTGGAGTGATAGTCGTACTGGATCACCTGCAGGAAATACAGGCGCGCAATCAGCACCCCCAGCAATGCCACCACCAAAATCGCGCCAAAGACCACCCGCGCGCGTACAAGACGTGCGTCTTTCTCGTGGTCCTTGATGCGGATCGGCTGGGTCATCAGGCAGGGCGCAGATTATTTGTGGTAAGGGTGCCCGGACAGAACTGTCCAGGCGCGATACAGCTGTTCACCGATCAGAATTCTTACCAGCGGGTGCGGCAGTGTCAGGGGCGACAGCGACCAGCGCTGGTCCGCCCGCGCGCACACTTCCGGCGCCAGCCCCTCGGGGCCGCCGACCATGAAGTTGACCGTGCGCGAATCCAGGCGCCAGCGATCCAGTTCCACCGCCAACTGCTCGGTGCTCCAGGGCTTGCCGTGCACTTCGAGGGTCACGATCCGCTCGTTGGGCCCGACCTTGGCCAGCATGGCTTCGCCTTCCTGACGGATAAAGCGGGCCACGTCGGCATTCTTGCCCCGGGTATTGAGCGGTATTTCCACCAGTTCCAGCGCCAATTCGGATGGCAGGCGCTTGGCGTATTCATGCCAGCCTTCTTCCACCCACTTGGGCATGCGTGAACCGACAGCGATCAGACGCAGGCGCACAGCCGTTCCTTATTCCTGGTCTTTGTTGAGCTTGTCGAAGTGCGCGTGGCCAACTTCAGGGCTGTGGTGCTTGCCATCGGCGGCACGGCTCTGCTCGGCGCCTTTCCACAGACGCTCCAGGTCGTAGAACTGACGGGCGTTGCTGGTCATCATGTGAACGATCACGTCGTCCATGTCCAGCAGTACCCAGTCGCTGTCGCCCTTGCCTTCTTCACCCAATGGCTTGACGCCCTGGGCTTTGACCGCTTCGCGAACCTTGTCCAGCATCGCGCCGATCTGGCGGTTGGAGGTACCGGTGGCGATGATCATGAAGTCGGTGATGCTCTGCTTGTCGCGCACGTCCAGGACCTGGATGTCCTGGGCCTTCACGTCTTCCAGGGCAGCCACGGCAACCTTCACCAGCTCTTCGCCGGCCAGCTCAGGGCCGGTGTGGGCTTCTACTGGCAGAGGAGCGCTCTTGAACGTGCCTTTGCGCTTAACTTTGCTTACGTCTTTGTTCGTCATATAAAACTCGTTTTGCTCGTATGTTCGGGCGCTCGCTGCACGACTGTTCGTGCGTTCAAGCGCGCCTTTTCAGTTCGACGCACGGTAAAGCCCGTGCGCATCGATGTAGGCCAGGACCGCGTCAGGCACCAGGAAACGTACCGACTTCCCGCTGGCCAGCAGTTGACGGATCTGGGTGGCAGACACCGCAAGCGGGGTTTGCCAGACGAATGCAATATTCCCGCTCGGCCCGGTCAGGGCCAAAGGGTCACTTACCGACCGCGCCGCCAGCAGGTTGCGCAAGGCATCCGGCGATTCTGCGTCGGCATCCGGGCGTTGCAGCACCAGGATGTGGCAATGCTGGAGCAACTCTTCCCAGCGATGCCAAGTGGGCAGGCCGCAAAACGCGTCCCAGCCCAAAAGTAGAAATAACTGGTCATCCGCGGCCAACTCGGCCCGCATCAGTTCCAGGGTGTCGACAGTGTAGGACGGTTTGTCGCGCTTGAGTTCGCGGTCGTCCACCACCAGCGGTGCAATGCCGGCCACAGCAAGGCGGACCATCTCCAGGCGCTGCTGCGCAGACACCTGCGGCGTATCGCGATGCGGCGGCCGGGCATTCGGTGCCAGGCGCAGTTCATCCAGCCCGAGGGCGTCCGCGACTTCCAGTGCACTGCGCAAATGGCCGATGTGCACGGGGTCGAAGGTGCCGCCGAGCAGCCCGATGCGTTTACCCATCAAGTGCGCACATGACCGTCACCGAACACCACGTACTTCTCGCTGGTCAGCCCTTCCAGGCCAACCGGGCCGCGTGCGTGGAGCTTGTCGGTGGAGATACCGATCTCCGCCCCCAGGCCGTACTCGAAGCCGTCGGCAAAGCGCGTCGAGGCGTTGACCATCACCGAAGCGGAATCCACTTCGTTGAGGAAACGCCGGGCATCGCTGAAATGCTCGGTGACAATGGCGTCGGTGTGCTTGGAGCCGTATTGATTGATGTGTTCGATGGCCTGGTCCAGGTCGTCGACGATGCGGATCGACAGGATCGGCGCCGTGTATTCGGTGTACCAGTCCTGCTCGGTGGCCTCGATCACGTCGCTGCCGAGGATCGCCCGGGTACGCTCGCAACCACGCAGTTCAACGCCCTTGTCGCGGTAGATGGCAGCCAGCGGCGGCAGCACGCGATCGGCAATGCCGACGTGCACCAGCAGGGTTTCCATGGTGTTGCACGGGGCGTAGCGGTGAGTCTTGGCGTTGTCGGCAATGCGGATCGCCTTGTCGAGGTCGGCGGCGATGTCGATGAACACGTGGCAGACGCCATCCAGGTGCTTGATAACTGGCACCTTGGCATCACGGCTCACGCGCTCAATCAGGCTCTTGCCGCCGCGCGGCACGATCACGTCAACGAATTCAGGCATGGTGATCAGCGCACCAACGGCAGCGCGGTCAGTGGTCTCGACCACTTGCACCACTTCGGCCGGCAGTTCGGCCACGGCCAGGCCCTGCTGAATGCACGCGGCGATGGCACGGTTGGAATTGATGGCCTCGGAACCGCCCCGCAGGATGGTGGCATTGCCGGACTTGAGGCACAGGCTTGCGGCGTCGATGGTCACGTTCGGGCGCGACTCATAGATGATGCCGATCACGCCCAGGGGCACGCGCATCTTGCCGACTTGAATGCCGGAGGGCAGGTAGCGCATGTCGCGGATTTCACCGATGGGGTCAGGCAGCTTGGCCACCTGACGCAAGCCTTCGATCATGTCGTCGATCCGCGCCGGCGTCAGCGCCAGGCGATCCAGCAATGCAGGCTCCAGGCCATTGGCGCGACCGTTGGCCAAATCCTGTTCATTGGCAGCGCTCAGCTCGGAGCGCGAAGCATCCAGAGCGTCGGCGGCCGCCAGCAAGGCGCGGTTCTTCTGCGCAGTGCTCGCACGGGCGATCAACCGCGAGGCCTGACGGGCAGCGCGACCCAGGCGGGTCATGTAGTCAAGAACGGACTCAGTCATGGTCTGGTGGGGTCTTGGCAAAGAGGAAAGCGGCAGATTATAGCTGTGACGCCGTCCTACGGACAGCGGTGAGGGGCGGATGGTCGAAATGAACTGTAAAAACCCGACGTTCAGCGGGAATTAAGGCTGGAGTTGTTATCATCCTGTCACATTTAGCCGTATTACCTTTGATCGCCATGTCCAGTTTTTCGCCGCTGATCCCCGCCAACGCCCTGCCCGACGGCTTTTTCGACCGTGACGCGCAACTGCTCGCGCGCGAATTGCTCGGAAAAGTCATTCGCCATCGTGTTGGTGATTTGTGGCTGTCGGCACGAATTATCGAAACCGAAGCGTATTACCTCGCCGAAAAAGGCAGCCACGCGTCCTTGGGCTACACAGAAAAGCGTAAGGCTTTGTTTCTGGATGGCGGGCACATCTATATGTACTACGCCCGCGGCGGTGATTCGCTGAACTTCAGCGCCCACGGTCCGGGCAATGCGGTGCTGATCAAATCAGCCTATCCGTGGGTCGACGAAGTCTCCGGCCCGGCCAGCCTGGCGCAGATGCTGCTGAATAACCCGGACGCCAGCGGCAGGCCACGACCCTCGCAAAAGCTGTGCGCCGGCCAGACCTTGCTGTGCAAGGCGCTGGGTTTGAAGGTGCCGATGTGGGACGCCAAGCGCTTTGACCAGGAACTGCTCTACGTGGAAGACGTAGGGCTGGCGCCAGCGCAGATCATCCAGACCACCCGCCTGGGCATTCCCGGTGGGCGCGATGAACACCTGATGTACCGCTTCGTCGATGCCGGTTATGCGCCGTATTGCACACGGAACCCGCTGCGCCGGGGCCAGGTCGAAGGCCGCGACTATTTTTTGATTTGAAACACACTAGCCCCCTGTAGGAGCGAGCTTGCTCGCGAAGCACCCGAGAGCGCCGCGCTAAACCAGATAGCCCGCGTCAGCGTTAACGACCTTCGCGAGCAAGCTCGCTCCTACAGAGGGGGTAATATTCACAAAGGGAGTTGATTGTATGGGCCCATGGCTCGATAGCATTACCGGCTGGCTGACCCTGAACCCGCAATGGCTGGCCGTGGCGGTGTTTATCGTGGCGTGCGTGGAGTGTCTGGCCATTGCCGGCCTGATCGTACCTGGCACGGTATTGCTGTTTGCCATCGCCGCCCTGGCCGGCAGCGGCGCACTGTCCCTGGGAGAAACCCTGTTGCTGGGCTTCCTCGGCGGCGTGCTGGGCGATGTTGTTTCCTACTTCCTCGGTCGCCATTTCCACCAGAACATCCGGCGCCTTCCCGGCCTGCGGCATCACCCGGAATGGATGAGCGGCGCCGAGGCTTACTTCCAGAAGTACGGCATCGCCAGCCTGTTGGTAGGCCGCTTCATTGGCCCGCTGCGGCCGATGTTGCCGATGGTTGCGGGCATGTGCGACATGCCCTTCCCGCGTTTTGCCGCCGTGAGCCTGCTGGCCGGTGCAGGCTGGTCGGTGGCGTATCTGTTGCCGGGCTGGGCCACCGGCGCGGCCTTCCGCCTGCCATTGCCCGAAGGCTTCTGGCCGGAGGCCGGGATTGTCGCCGCCTGTCTCGCAGTGTTGATCGGCGTAAGCCTCAACAGCAGCCTGCGCGGCCATCGGCGCGCCACCCTATGGATTGGCTGCATTGGCGGCACACTGTTGATCGCGTTGTTTATCGGCTATCCCTACCTCAACGACTTTGACCAGGGCTTGATGGCACTGGTGCAGGAACACCGCGGCCCGGCGATCGACCGGGCAATGGTGATGGTGACCCAGCTCGGCGAGTTCAAGAAGATGTTTGTCGCCAGCGCGGTGCTGACCGGCCTGCTGGTGGTGGCGCGGCAATGGCGCCAGGCAATCTTTGTCGGCGCCACCCTGCTGGGCGCGGCGCTGATCAATACCGGGACCAAGCTGTTTTTTGCGCGGATGCGCCCCGAAGTGCTGACCGACCCACTCACCAGCTTCAGCATGCCCAGCGGCCATGCGTCCGGCTCGTTTGCATTCTTCCTGGCCTTGGCAGTGCTTGCCGGTCGCGGTCAACCGACACGACTGCGCCTGACCTGGCTGGTGCTTGGCTGCATTCCCGCCGCCACCATCGCGATTTCCCGGGTGTACCTGGGTGCACACTGGCCGACGGACATCCTGGCCGGCACCCTGCTGGCAATGACGGTGTGCGCCTTCAGCCTGACGTTAAGCCAGCACCGCAGCCTGTTGCCACCGATGCCGCCGAGAGTCTGGTGGCTGATCCTGCCGGTGTGTGGCGCGGTGCTCGGGTTCATTGCGTTTACCGGCACTTCCCACGCGCTGCTGAGGTATGCCTACTAGGCAGGCCCCAGCCAATCCAGGGGTGCAGCGCGGCGTTCGACGCTGCGCTCGCGCCGCTCCAGAAGCATTTCGTCAGCCATCTCCGCGGCGCGTTCGGCGATGTACTCCGCGCTGCGACCGTCGTTCATATGAAGAATTTGCGTGGTGACGGCCATAAAAAACGCATCCCACACGACTTGCTCCGATTGCGAAAGCCGAATCATCCTTTCCCCCTGATCATCGTTACGTGACTGCCAACTATTTCAGGCAACGGGATCAGGACAACCACGGAAAATCTGAAGACCGGGAAGGACAAGTCCGAGTGACACTCGCGGGTCAGGTGAACAGCTCGCCCTGCAACTCATCCAGCAGCAACTGGATCGCGTCCAGGCGCTGTTGCGGGTCATCGAGTTGCAACAGGTCGATCTTGTCGGCCTCGGTAAAGGGCAGCAGATAGGCCAACTGATTACCCAGGGCTTGCTGGCCATCGGCGTGGGTGCCCATATCCAGGGACGCCACCATCGGATGCTCGGCCAGGGCATGAAGCAACGCCAGCAAGTCAGCGTCTTCCTCTTCCAGCGGTTGCTCGGGATGCTCGTGCAGCCATTGCACCTCGGCCACCAGTAACTGGTCCTTCTGCACACCGGCATCACGCACGCGGAAACGCCGGCCACCCTCGACCCGAATCCCCAGCAGGCCATTGTCCTGCTGCTTGAAGTCGCGGATCAGCGCCTCGCAGCCAATCAACGCATAGCCATCCGGCGCCAGCCCCACTTCCTTGCCGTCGAGGATGCACACCACGCCAAAGCTTTCGCCCTTTTTCATGCAGCGGCTGATCATGTCCAGGTAACGCGCCTCGAACAGCTGCAGGTCGAGGGTGCACCCGGGAAACAGCACGGTATTGAGCGGGAAAAGCGCCAGACTCATAAAGGTTTCCTTAACCCCGACTTAAATAACCAGCGACACGGCCAACGGCAGGAACACCGCCGTGGCCACGCCCATCAGACTCATGGCCAGCGCCGCAAAGGCGCCGGTCTCTTCGCTTTCCTGCAAGGCCACCGACGTACCTACAGCGTGGGCGGTCATGCCCAGCGCCATACCGCGCGCTTCGGGGCTGTGCACGCCCAACCGTGACAGATACGCCGGACCGATCATCGCGCCGATCACCCCGGTGATCAGCACGAACACCGCCGCCAATGCCGCCACGCCGCCGATCTGCTCGGCCACCAGCATCGCAATCGGTGAGGTCACGGACTTGGGTGCCATGGTCATCAGCATCATGTGTTCGGCGCCAAACCACCAGCCCAACAGCACGCACAGGCCGGTGGCCAATACGCCTCCCACCACCAGCGTAGTAAAAATCGGCCAGAACAATTGGCGAATTCGTCGCAGATTCAGGTAAAGCGGCACCGCCAGGGCTACCGTCGCCGGGCCCAGCAGGATGCTCATGATCTCGGTGCTCTTGCGGTACTCGACGTACGTCAGGCCACAGCCGAGCAACACGCCGATCACCAACAGCATCGACACCAGCACCGGTTGCAGGAAAATCCAGCGGGTTTTCTCGAAACCGGCCAGCACCAGCTGATAGGCGCCGAGGGTGATGCCGATGCCGAACAACGGGTGATGAATCACGGCGGCCCAGGCGCCCTGCCAGTCCAGTGTCATTGGCCGTCCTCCCGCTGCGCCTGGCGCTTGACCAGTTTCTGCATCAGCACGCCGACAAAGCCCATGGCGATCACCAGCGACAGCACCAGCGCGCCGACGATGGCCCAGAAGTCGGCGGCAATGTCCTTGGCATACACCATCACACCGACCGCAGGCGGCACCAGCAGTAGCGGCAAATAACGCAGCAGACTGCTGGCCGCCAGGCTCAGGGGTTCACCGACTTCGCCGCGCCACACCAGGAAGGCCAGCATCAGCAGCAGCCCGATAATCGGCCCCGGCAGCACCGGGACAAACAAATGATTGATCGCCGTGCCGAGTAATTGAAACAGCACCAGCCATGTCAGACCGCGTAACAGCATCCGTTCTTCCCCCCAAAAGCGTGTCGGCATTATAAGCACGCTGCCTCTATGGAGCGGCATTCGCCAAAAGCATGGTGGGTTGACCGGGCCAAGTGCCCGTGATGATCTACATTGGTTCTCTGGACCTGTCCAAAACTACAAAAACGATGAAGCCAACCGAGCAAAGAAGGAGAGTCGCAATGCCCTCAGTACCCGTAGCGCAACTCAAAGAATATGTCGGCAAGGAACTGGGACGTTCTGCATGGCTCACCATCGACCAGGAACGTATCAACCTGTTCGCGGAAGCCACCGGCGATTTTCAGTTCATCCACGTCGACCCGGTGAAAGCCGCCCAGACCCCGTTTGGCGGCACCATCGCCCACGGTTTCCTGTCGCTGTCGCTGATACCCAAGCTCATCGAAGACATCCTGATCATGCCCGAAGGCCTGAAGATGGCGGTCAACTATGGCCTGGACAGCGTGCGCTTCATCCAGCCCGTGAAGGTCGACTCCAGGGTGCGCCTGGCCGTGACCCTGACCGACGCCACCGAGAAAAAACCTGGGCAATGGTTGCTTAAAGCCACCTGTACCCTGGAAATCGATGGCCAGGAAAAACCGGCCTACATTGCAGAATCGTTGTCACTCTGCTTCGTCTGAAACCTGGCTGTGGTGAGCCCGTCCGCTCACCACAATTCATGTAAATTTATGTATAGATCTCGCAGCTGCGGCATACTCGGCGCTCAATTATCCGGATCCCGCTATGCGCCCACTCGCTCCCCTTGCTCTTGTCCTGTTGCTCACCGCGTGCGGCGACGGCGAATCGCTGTTGCCGCCCGATGCGCGGCTGCCCGATGGCGGTCGTTACCGTGGCGATGTGGTCAATGGCTTGCTGCAAGGCCAGGGCCGGGTGGATTACCCCAATGGCAGCTGGTACGCGGGCCAGTTCGATAAAGGCCAGTGGCACGGCCAGGGCGAATGGCATGGCAGCAACGGCGAGGTCTATAAAGGCCAGTTCCAGCAGGGCCTGTTCGACGGCCAGGGCAGCCTGACCACGTCGGGCAACAGCTACGTCGGCGGTTTCAAACAAGGCAAGCGCAACGGCGAAGGCACCCTCAAAGAGGGGCAGATGACCTATCGCGGCGAATTCAAGGACGACCAGTATTCCGGCCTCGGCCGCCTCGAGCTGGCCGACGGCAGCCAGTACCAGGGCCAGTTCGCCCACGGCAAGCCCAACGGCGAAGGCCAGCGCAACGACGACAGCGGCAACCAGTTCAGCGGCCGCTTCGTCGATGGCCAGCTGGAGGGCAACGGCACCTTCAACAGCGCCGACGGCGACATGTACATCGGCCATTTCAAACAAAACCAGCTCAACGGCAAGGGCCGTTACGAAAACGCCGACGGCGACGTATGGATCGGCGAATTCAAGGAAGGCGCCCTCAGCGGCAAGGGCGAACTGATCGGCGTCGATGGCAGCCACTACGTCGGCCAGTTCGTCGACTGGCGCTTCACAGGCACAGGCCGCCTGAACCTCACCGACGGCAGCTTCTATATTGGCGGCTTCGACAGCGACAGCTATCAAGGTCGTGGCACTTTGGTGCTCACCGACGGCACCGTGCAGGCCGGCACCTGGGTCAACGGCATGCGCGTGCGCGACGCCGAGGGCAAATTGTTGCCTGACCCGCTGGAAATCGGCCTGTTTGCCCAGGGCCACTTGCTGGATGCCGCCCTCGCCGCCGTGCCCGCGTCCAAATCGGGGGTGGAGCTGTACACCCTGGTGGTGGCCGGCGACGGCAAACAAAGCGTGTTCCTGCGCGAAGCCGACTACGTCAGCAACATGCTTGCCACGCGCTTCGGCGCCTACGGCCAGATCCGCCTGGTGAACCATCGCGACCATATTGCCGACCGCCCGATGGCCACTCGCGAAAGCCTGCGCCGCGCAGTCCAGACCCTGGCCGAACGCAGTGGCCCGCAAGACCTGGTGTTTATCTACCTGACCAGCCACGGCACCCACGAGCACGAACTGGTGCTCGACCAGCCGCGCATGGAGCTGGCCGACCTGCCGGCCGATGAGTTGGCCGCCGTGCTGGCACCGCTGAAGAACCGCGACAAGATCATCGTGATTTCGGCCTGCTACTCCGGCGGGTTCATCCCGGCCCTGAAGGACGAACACACCCTGATCATGACCGCCTCGCGCGCCGATCGTGTGTCGTTCGGCTGCTCCGAAGAGGCCGACTTCACCTACTTCGGCGACGCCCTCTTCGCCCAGGCCTTCAACCAGACCGACGACTTGCAGCAAGCCTTCAAGCTGGCACAGACCCACGTGGCCGAACGCGAACAGGCGGACAACTTCGAAGCCTCCGAACCGCAGATCTGGGCCCCCAAAGGCGTAATCGCCCATTGGCAATTATTACGCAAACAGCAGGCACGAAAGGCGCTCGAAAGCGTCTCAATGAATAGCAAGGAAGCCAAGAGCAACTAAGCTGAATCTGTATAAAGGGGGAAACATCATGTACCTGACGCCTCAGCATATCTTGCTCGCCGGAGCCTCCGGCTTGACCGGGGAGCACCTGCTGGACCGCCTGCTCAACGAGCCGACCGTGACCCGCGTGCTGGCACCCAGCCGCAAGCCTCTGGCCGAGCATCCACACCTGGAAAACCCGGTGGGCGACCCGGCAGTATTCCTGCCGCAACTGAGCGGCCAGGTGGACATCGCCTTCTGCTGCCTGGGCACCACCATCAAGCAGGCCGGCTCCGAAGAAGCGTTCCGCGCCGTCGACCTGGACATGGTCGTGGCCTTTGCCAAGCGCGCCCGGGAAATGGGGGCGCGGCACCTGATCGTGATCAGCGCAATCGGCGCCGACCCGAAATCCTCGATCTTCTACAACCGCGTCAAGGGCGAGATGGAACAGGCGTTGAAAGCCCAGGATTGGCCGCAGTTGACCATCGTCCGACCTTCGCTGTTGTTGGGTGAGCGATTGGAACCGCGGCTGGCCGAGCAACTGGCCGGGCCATTGTCGCGGCTGATTCCGGGCAAGTACCACGGCATTGAAGTGTGCGAACTGGCGCGGGCGATGTGGCGACTGGCGCTGGAAGAGCAGGATGGGGTGCGGATTATAGAGTCGGACGAGCTGCGCAAGCTCGGCAAATAACACGTAATTCCAGGCAGGACACCATCCAAATGTGGGAGCGGGCTTGCTCGCGAATGCGGTGGATCAGTCAATGATACAGTGACTCATCCACCGCATTCGCGAGCAAGCCCGCTCCCACATTGGATTTCTGTTAATACTGGGATAAGTACTAAAGCCCGCCCGTCGCGTTAAACCCAACCCCCAGCACCGTCAGCACCGACAGCGGCAACAGCAGCGTGTCGAGCAAGGCACTGGCCGGCAGGTCGACATGGGGATAGCTCGGCGCCTCGGCCCCAAAACGGTCCATCGCGCAGCACCCGCCCTGAATCGCATACATGTCCAGCCGCGTGCCGGCATACACCACCGGCGCGCCGGGCTGGGCTGCGTCCAGGGTTCGCGCAGTCGCACACCCGGTCAGTTGCAGCGCCAGCAGCACCATCAATAGTTTATTCATCACTGCTCAAATGGTGCTCGCCCCAGCGCGGCAGCATGTCCTGGGGAATGTTCAGCAGGTTGAGAATCCGCGCCACCACAAAGTCCACCAGGTCATCGATGGTCTGCGGCTGGTGATAGAAGCCCGGCGACGCCGGCAAGATAGTCACGCCCATGTTCGACAGCTTGAGCATGTGCTCCAGATGGATGCTCGAATACGGCGCTTCGCGCGGCACCAGAATCAACTGGCGACGCTCCTTCAAGGTCACGTCCGCCGCGCGCTCGATCAGATTGTTGCAGGCGCCCGTGGCAATCGCCGACAGGGTCCCGGTGGAACACGGCACCACCACCATCGCGGCCGGCGCACCGGAGCCCGACGCCACCGGTGACATCCAGTCTTCCTTGCCATAGACCTTGATCTGCCCCGCCGCCGCACCGGTGTACTCGGTGAGGAAGGCCTGCATCATCTGCACTTTGGGCGGCAACGCCACATCGGTCTCGGTGGCCAGCACCAGTTGCGCGGCCTTGGAGATCAGGAAGTGCACCTCGCGGTCTTCGCGCACCAGGCAGTCCAGCAGGCGCAAGCCATAGGGCGCGCCGGACGCACCGGTCATCGCCAGGGTGACGCGTTCCGGGCCGCTCACTTCAGGGCCTCGGCGAGTTTGCCATGCAGGCCGCCAAAGCCGCCGTTGCTCATGATCACCACGTGAGTGCCGGGCCTGGCCTGGTGTTTCACGTGCTCGATGATGCCTTCCAGTGAGTCGCGGCAAATCGACGGCACCGTGCACAACGCGGCGATGGCAGGCAGGTCCCAACCGAGGTTGGCCGGCGCGTACCACACTACCTGGTCGGCATCGTTGACGCTTTCCGGCAAACCATCACGGTGGGCGCCCAGCTTCATGGAGTTGGAGCGCGGCTCGATAATCGCGATCACCTGGGCATCACCCACACGCTTGCGCAAGCCATCCAGGGTAGTGGCGATGGCCGTCGGGTGGTGGGCAAAGTCGTCATAGATGGTAATCCCATTCACTTCGGCGACCTTTTCCATCCGGCGCTTGACGCTTTTGAACGCGCTCAAGGCCGCAATGCCCATGGACGGCACCACGCCGACATGCCGCGCAGCCGCCAGGGTGACCAAGGCATTGGCGACGTTGTGCTGGCCGGTCATGTCCCAATCGACGATGCCTTGGGCGACGCCTTCGAACAGTACTTCAAATTTGGAGCCATCTTCGCTCAGCAGTTTGACCTGCCATTGGCCGCCAGCACCGGTGGTTTGTACCGGGGTCCAGCAGCCCATCTCGATAACTCGCTGCAGGGCAGGTTCGGTGGTGGGGTGAATCACCAGGCCTTCGCTGGGAATGGTGCGCACCAAGTGGTGGAACTGCCGCTCGATGGCCGCCAGATCAGGGAAGATGTCCGCGTGATCGAACTCCAGGTTGTTCAGGATCGCCGTACGCGGGCGGTAGTGAACGAACTTGGAGCGTTTGTCGAAGAACGCGCTGTCGTATTCATCGGCTTCGATGACAAAAAACGGGGTGTCGCCGAGGCGCGCCGACACCGAGAAATTCTGCGGCACGCCACCAATCAGGAAGCCCGGGCTCATGCCCGCATGCTCCAGCACCCAGGCCAGCATGCTGCTGGTAGTGGTCTTGCCATGGGTACCGGCAACGGCGAGTACCCAACGGCCTTGCAACACATGGTCGGCTAGCCATTGCGGGCCAGACACGTACGGCAAACCTTTATTCAGTACATATTCGACTGCCGGGTTACCGCGCACCATGGCATTGCCGATCACGACAAGGTCCGGGACCGGGTCGAATTGCGCCGGGTCATAACCTTGGGTCAGCTCAATGCCCTGGGCCTGCAGTTGCGTGCTCATGGGTGGGTAAACGTTGGCATCGGAGCCAGTAACATGATGGCCCAGTTCTTTGGCGAGCACCGCCATCGAGCCCATGAACGTGCCGCAAATACCGAGAATATGAATGTGCATAGTCGACCTCGTAAAACATCGAGGCAGGTTAGCGCAGGGAATGGAAAATCGCACTCTTTAGCTGTAGCACGCAGGCCTTGGGGGGGGGTAGCCGCCATTGTTTGTCAGAGCGTAGGGGAATATTCGATAAGTCCGGTGCCACAGGATGCATGCATGGCATCGGACCCATCGCCAGTTTGACTGAGCATCATCCATGACTCGAAAGTTTACGCGGGGTTATGTCACACGACTTTTGTTTCGGCAGACTCCGCCGGTAATTCCAGCGTTTTCATGTGCAACAACTTCCCTATGAACTTGTTTAATGCGTCGAATTTTTTATCAATAACATCCAGACGGCCTTTGTCATCGGTGCCGTCTGCGGGAGTGGCAATGTAAGGCCGGAATACCATGTCGCTTTCGTCCGCCAGTTTTTTAAGCTGTTCCTCCGCAGTTTTATACAAGGCCTCAAGCGTTTCCAGGCGCTCGCTTGGCGTACGCGACGACGAGGAGTCGCTCATTTTAAGTGCCGGAGCATTCGTTCCTTGACGCATTGCCATAATATTGTTGGCAATGACTTCCATGCGCAACTCGGCCAGGCCCAAGCGCGCGGTCGTGGCACCCGTGTCGGTGTCCTGCGTGGCGACGACCGATGTTGTCCCGTCGGTTTTCGCGGCAGGCACCTGCGTGCTTGGAGCCGGCTGGTGAGCCGGAGGGAGCAGTGGCGTATTGTTTGTAAACTGCGCCTTGATTGTCTCGCCAGACCAAACCGAGCCTGCGTAGGTACCAATACTCAGGGGAGCACTGACCAATCCGCTTACACCCGAACTGACAAAGGCGTCGCGGGCTACCGTCGCCGCCTGGGGCGAGGTGTCGAACACCTTAGCCTTGACCAGGCGATCAGCAACCATCAGGTTTTGAGTCACCTGTGCCATATCTTTAGGATCTGCGCTGGCCTGAGGCTTGAACGGCCGGTTGGCAGGCCCTTGGTTCATCAATTTTTGTTGTGTCAGCGTTTGAAAATTATTGGGTTTCTCGGGCTTGGGTAGCGTTGTGGAGGTGTCTGTGGCCGGATTTTTCCCTAACCGGGGTTTAGGTTGGGGAGCTATTGGAGGGGAGCTGCCCTGGCCACCGGGACGTACTATCGGAGGCGTTACACCGCCATTGCGCGGGGCCGGTGGTGTATTCACTGGAGGTAGATTGACCGTGTTGGGCCGAATTCTAATACTATTCATGATTATTATCTCACTTGTTGTTACTATTTACGCATAAGCGCTATTAGCGAGTTATCGAGACAATCGACAACCGCCAACTTAGTAACTAAACAGATAATGAACGTTCCAGAAGACAGTCACCCACACACGAAAATACATGACAAAACATTAATACGGTGCGACGCCAATTATTTAACGCACAGTCGCCCACAACACAGATTGATCACTCACAGCCAGAACAGGTAACGTCATCATTAAACCTGACGCGCTATACCATACTTACGTAACTTTCTATAAAGCGTATTTCTACTGACTCCAAGCACGGTCGCCACGTGCGTCATATGCCAGCGTTGCTGCACCAATGTTGCCAGCAATGCCTGGCGCTCGGCAGCATCCAGCAATGAGTTTGCCGGTTCACTCATCGCCACCGGCAGGGTTTGCACGGCACGAATCTGTGCAGGCAGGTCATCAAGCCTCACCCGCCCGTCCTCACACAGTGCGGCAAGGGTGCGCAACACCGTGCGCAACTGCCGCACGTTGCCCGGCCACGCGAACGCCAACAGGGCCTGGCGGGCCTCGCCGTCAAGCTGCACCGCCTGATCTCCCGCTTCTTCGGCCAACAGGAAGTCCAGCAGTTGCAACTTGTCACTGCGCTCGCGCAACGGCGGCAAGGCCACTTCCAGGCCATTGAGCCGGTAATACAGGTCTTCACGAAAACTACCGTCCTGCACCCGATCAAGCAGATTACGGTGGGTAGCGCTGATAATTCTGACGTCCACCGCTTGCGGTTCACCGCCGATGGGCACTACCAAGCGGTCTTCAAGCACCCTTAATAGCCGGGTTTGCAAAGCCAGCGGCATATCGCCGATTTCATCCAGAAACAACGTGCCACCATCTGCCTGCTGCAGCTTGCCGCGCATGCCTTCCTTGCGGGCGCCGGTAAAACTGCCGCCGCGATAACCGAACAGCTCGCTTTCGATGAGGCTTTCCGGGATGGCTGCGCAGTTGAGGGCCACAAAGGCTTTATCTGCGCGCAGGCTTGCATGGTGCACGGCCTTGGCAAACGCCTCTTTGCCAGACCCGGTTTCCCCCTGGATCAGCAAAGGCACATCACGCTCGAACACCCGCAAGGCTCTGCGGAAATCGTTTTGCAGCGCCGCGTCTCCAAGGCAAATGCCCGGCAATCGCGGCCGCTCCGGCAAGGCGTGGGCCACCGGCACCGGTACGCTGCGTGGCTGGCCGCGCAACACCGCGAACAAGCCACGGCCATCGCGGGTACGCAGGGGCCAACTGGCGCTGGCGTTCGCGCTGGCACGCCCGAGCAACTCATCGAGCGAACAATCGAAAAACGCCTCGACCGGCTGCCCCAACAACCCGCCACGGATTTGCCCGAGCAGGTTCAACGCACTCTGGTTAACCGCACAAATGCGCCCTTCACCATCGAACGCCAGCAGCCCTTCGCTGAACAGGCCCACAGACTCGGCCTGCAAATGAAAGCGCAGCAACCAGTGGTGCTCAAAATGGCGCAGGAAGTAACAGCTCTCGATCATCTTCGCCGAAAGATTGACCAGCGCCATGGTGTGGAACTGGCTCTGGCGCGATACCGCCTCCCGGGCCGAGGACACATCCAGCACCGCCAGCAGTTCGCCATGAGGGTCGAACACCGGGCTGGCCGAGCAGGTCAGGCCGGTATGTCGGCCACGAAAATGTTCATCGCGATGAATCGTCAGGGACTGGCGCTCCACCAGGCAGGTGCCGATGCCGTTGGTGCCTTCGCAGGCCTCGCTCCAATCGGCACCCAGCCACAGCCCGGCACCCTCGAAGATCTTGCGCTCGCTGGGGGCGGTGACGCAGTTGAGGATCACCCCGCGGGCGTCGGTCAGCAGCACCGCATGGCCGGCGCCGGAGAGCTGTTGATGCAGGCTGTTCATTTCATTGCCGGCGATGCTCAGCACTTGTTGCAGGCGTTCGCGGCTTTCCAGCAGGCGGCCATGTTCGAGCACCGTGGGCGCGATGGTCAATGCGGGGTCGAGGTGATAGTCCTCAAGACAACGCAGCCAGGAGCGGGCGATGGACGGATCGCTGCCGGGGCCATGCAGCGGGTCCTGCCCACGGGTGACCGTCAGGACTTGTTGGGCATGGCGACTGAAATGATCGTTTTGCATGTTCTTATTATTCTCCCTGCGTGAAGTACACCGCGCGCGAGTGCCCAGCATCCTCCAGCCTCCCGACCAATGCAATCCCGGGCAGACCCACCGGTCACAGGCTGTACCGCTTATGGCACAAACTGTCACCCAGGCTGTACCAAGCTTGCCACAGCAACGGTTTGCAACAACCTCTAAACCCTTGATTTACAGGCTCTACGAGGCACTGGCCCGACCTTTGCTCTACGCTTTAACAAGCACAACCGTGCGTCCTCCAATAAACACAAAAAGCCAGGAGATACCCACCATGCGTTACGCACACCCCGGTACTGAAGGCGCGATCGTTTCGTTCAAGGCCAAGTACGGCAACTACATCGGCGGTGAGTTTGTCGCGCCGGTCGATGGCAACTATTTCACCAACACCTCGCCGGTCAACGGCAAGCCCATCGCCGAATTCCCGCGCTCCACTGCCAAGGATATCGACAAGGCCCTGGACGCCGCCCACGCCGCCGCTGACGCCTGGGGCAAGACCTCGGCCCAGGACCGCTCGCTGGTACTGCTGAAAATCGCCGACCGCATCGAACAGAACCTCGAACTGCTGGCCATCACCGAAACCTGGGACAACGGCAAGGCCGTGCGCGAAACCCTGAACGCCGACATCCCGCTGGCCGCGGATCACTTCCGCTACTTCGCCGGCTGCATCCGCGCCCAGGAAGGCAGCAGCGCCGAGATCAACGAACACACCGCCGCTTACCACTTCCACGAACCGCTGGGCGTGGTCGGCCAGATCATCCCGTGGAACTTCCCGCTGCTGATGGCCGCCTGGAAACTCGCGCCAGCCCTGGCCGCCGGTAACTGCGTGGTGCTCAAGCCTGCCGAGCAAACCCCGCTGGGCATCAACGTGCTGATGGAACTGATCGGCGACCTGCTGCCGCCGGGCGTGCTGAACGTGGTGCACGGCTACGGCAAAGAAGCCGGCGAAGCCCTGGCCACCAGCAAGCGCATCGCCAAGATCGCCTTCACCGGCTCCACGCCAGTGGGCTCGCACATCATGCACGCGGCCGCCGAGAACATCATTCCGTCCACCGTTGAGCTGGGCGGCAAGTCGCCGAACATCTTCTTCGCCGACATCATGAAAGCCGAACCGCAATTCATCGAGAAGGCCGCCGAAGGTTTGGTGCTGGCGTTCTTCAACCAGGGCGAAGTGTGCACCTGCCCTTCCCGCGCGCTGGTGGAAGAGTCGATCTACGACGACTTCATGAAAGTGGTGATGAAAAAGGTCGAGTCGATCAAACGTGGCGACCCGCTGGACACCGACACCATGGTCGGCGCCCAGGCGTCCGAGCAGCAGTTCGACAAGATTTTGTCCTACCTCGAAATCGCCAAGGGCGAAGGCGCCGAGCTGCTCACCGGCGGCAAGGTCGAGAAGCTGACCGGCGATCTGGCCACCGGCTATTACATCCAGCCAACCCTGCTCAAGGGCACCAACAAGATGCGGGTGTTCCAGGAAGAAATCTTTGGCCCGGTGGTGAGCATCACCACGTTCAAGGATGAAGCCGAAGCCCTGGCGATTGCCAACGACACCGAGTTCGGCCTGGGTGCTGGCCTGTGGACCCGCGACATCAACCGCGCGTACCGCATGGGCCGGGCGATCAAGGCCGGGCGTGTATGGACCAACTGCTATCACCTGTACCCGGCGCATGCCGCGTTCGGTGGTTACAAGAAGTCCGGTGTGGGCCGTGAGACTCACAAGATGATGCTTGATCACTATCAGCAGACCAAAAACCTGCTGGTGAGCTACGACATCAATCCGCTGGGCTTCTTCTAACTCACAACCCGCTCCCACATTTGA